>JBAWAM010000504.1:0-14575 GCA_049589315.1 Myxococcaceae bacterium | reverse complement strand
CTGTTGGACTGACCGGGCGGCGTTCCACCGTGGCCGGGCGGCGCGTTGTATCCAGGCTGCGACGGGCGACCGGGAGGCGCGCTGTATCCGGGCTGCGAGGGGCGACCGGGAGGCGTCGCGCTCTGGCCAGGATACGGATTGTAGCCGTTGCCCCGCGGAGGGGCATACCCGGTGTCGCGCCCCGGAGGCGGCCGCGGAGTGTTCCCGTACCCGGGCGGATCGTAGTGGGTGGGCTGCCCGGAGGGCGGGCGTGCGGGCGAGGCACTGTGTCCAGACAGCGAGTCCCGGTACACATAGACCCTGCGGTCGCGGTCCCAGTCATAGGCCGAGGCGTTGTGATACCCGGGGTGATAGTCGTGCGAGTGCCGGCCGCGGAGGCTGCAGTGCGCACCGTGCGGGGTCGGGTGGAGGTCGGAGTACCAGACCACCGTCGGCCCCGAGTACGCGTAGTAGTCGTCGCGGTACGTGTAATAGCTGTAGTCGGGCGCGAAATCGTGGACGTGTGCGCCCTCGATCAGACACCAGGCATCGCCCTGGGCCGGGATCGGGTGGGCGCCGGTGTAGCGGTACTCCGTCGTTTCGTAACGGTAGGTGTACTCGCCCGGGTGCTGGTGAACGACGCACCCTGTGGTGCCGATCATCGCTGCGACGGCCGAGGCCAGGAATATGGAACGCATGGAACGGGTCCTCCCTGAAGCCCGAAGTGTGGCTTGCAGTCTTTCCGACGTACCGTTCATAGAAAGATTCACGACTTTCGTCGCTGTACGCCGTAGTCGCGAAACATCCGATACAGGTTGTTGAGGTGGATCCCGAGCTCGTCGGCCAGCTCCCGCGGATCGTTCCCAAGAGCAGCCAGGCGTCGTGTGAGGTGACGTCGCATCAGCTCGCGTCGCACATCGGTGAGCGACCCGGTGAGATCGTCCGAAGCGTCCTCGGCCGCGGCGGCCTGTGGAAGGAGGAACCGCGTCACCACATCCTGGTCCGCGAAGAGCAGCGTGCGTTGGACCACGTTGGTCAGCTCGCGCACGTTCCCCGGGAAGCCGTAGGTCGACAGCTGTGACAGCGCCTCGGGGGTGATCTCCGGGATCTGGCGGTTGTTGGCGACACACCACGCCTCAGCGAGCGCCGAGACGAGCTGCGGCAGGTCCTCCCGGCGCTCGCGCAGCGGCGGCAGATGGACCTCCAGGCCGGCGAGTCGGTAGTAGAGGTCTTCGCGGAAGCGGCCTTCGCGGACCATCGCGCGGAGATCCTGGTTCGTCGCGGCGATCACGCGCACATCCACCTTGCGTGGCGTGCTCTCGCCGACCCGGGTGACCTCCGACTCCTGCAGCACCCGGAGCAGCTTGGCCTGCAGCGCCAGATCCATGTCCCCGATCTCGTCGAGGAAGATCGTGCCGCCATCCGCCTGGATGAAGTGCCCGGGCCGGTCGCTGAGCGCGCCGGTGAAGGAGCCCTTCACGTGTCCGAACAGCTCGCTCTCCAGCAGGCCGGCGGGGATCGCGGCGCAGTTGACCTGGACCATTGGGCGCGCCCACCGCTTCGAGAGCAGGTGCAGCCGACGCGCGGCGATCTCCTTGCCCGTCCCGTTCTCTCCCGTCACCAGCACGCTGATGTTCGAGTCCGCGGCGCGGGCGATGAGCTTTCCGAGCTCGTGGATCGCCGCGCTCGCCCCGGTGAAGGACGCGCGCGCGAGCTGGGCCTCGCGGACGTCACGCACCTCGCTGGTGCGCGTCACCGAGGCGAGGGCGTTGCGCACGGTGACCCGGAGCTTGCTCCGGCCCAGTGGCTTCTCCAGGAAGTCGTAGGCGCCCAGGCGGATCGCCTGCAACGCGGTGGCGATGTCCGACTCGCCGGAGATCATCACCACGCATTGATCCGGATTGCGGCGGCGCGCCTCCTCCAGCAGCTCCACGCCGCTCCCGTCGCCCAGGAACACGTCGAGCAGGATCAGGTCCGCCCGCTCGCGGGCGATGAGGGCGCGCCCCTCGGCGAAGCTCCCCGCCTCCAGGAAACGGTGCCCCTCCTCCGCGACGGTCGTGCGCAGCGACTCGCGGATGTGTGGGTCGTCATCGATGATCAGCAGCGTCGGCATGTGGCAACACCATCCGGATCAGGGTTCCCTCGCCGGGCCGGGATTGGATCTCCAGGCGTCCGCCGAGCTGGGAGGCGAGCTTGTCGGCGAAGTACAATCCGAAGCCGCTGCCGCCCTTCCTGGTCGTGAACGAGAGCTTGCGAACCCGGGCCAGCAGCTCTGCCGGAATGCCCGATCCGTCGTCTCGACAGGCGAGCTCGATCTCCGAACCCGAAGCGCGCGCGGTGAGCTCGATGTGCTGCGCGCCGGCCTCGGCCGCGTTCACGACGAGGTTGGTGATCGCCTCCTGCAGGAACTCCGGATCCGCGAGGACCTGGAGCTGCGGATCGGCCTGCAGCGCGATGTTCACGCCGCGCGACTGCTGCGCCGCCCTGCACGCCTCCAACAGCGGGGCCGCGAGCACCGGACGGACCTCCAGCGGGCGTCGTTGCGAGAGATCCCCGAGGGAGCCGACCATCCGCTGCAGCGCGTGCGTCGCGTTGAGGATCGGCTGAACGCTCCCGCGAAGCGGCGCGTCCTGCTGCTCGACGGCGCGCTCCATCACCTCCTCGCCCGAGAGCCGCAGCGGCGTGAGGAGGTTCTTCATCTCGTGCGAGACCTCCAGGGCCAGCTCGCGCCAACCGAGGAACCGGCTCTGGCTCGCCAGCGTTTGCTTCTGGCTGCGGATCGTCCCGACCATCTCGTTCAGAGCCGTCCCCAGCAGCCGGATGTCGGGGCCGCCGCCGGGCTGGAGGGGAAAGACCGTCTCGTCGCCCCGGGTGTAGCGGCGGACTGCGTGGGTGACCTGCTCGACCGGCTTGAGCAGCCCGCGCGCCCAGATGAAGGCGGCCAACGAGAGCGGCCCCAGGATGACCAGGATGGGGAGGGCCGCGGAGAGGGCGAGCTGGAACTCGAGCTCCGGCCTCAGCAGCTCGACCTCCTCGAGCAGGAGCAGGCCCCGATCGACCTCCGCGGAGCGGGCCCGGACCTCGTCGGTCGGGAGCCCCTGACGGTCGCGGAGCTGGAAGTCGTCCCGGGCGAGCTCCCGTGCTGCGCGAAGGCTCTCGCGCAGCTCGGGACGTTCGAGGAGAGAGAGTGCCCGCCCAGCGGTGCCGCGATGGGCCAGCAACACGGACAGCGCTGCCGCGACGATCCCCGCGGCAAGCAACGCGAGCAATCTCCTCGCCGTCACCGCGCGCCTCCCCCGGTTGCCTTCGCCTTCGATGACGTTCCGAGCACGTCACGGATGCGAAGGTATGGGGTGTTGTGATCCCACAGCCCCTGCGCCGCCCCTTCGATCCCAGCCGAGCTCTTGTAGTCGAGGCGAGCCTCCGCTTCGACCTCGAGCGCCTGCTGCGCCTTCTCGCGGGGAACTGCGAAGCGAACGCACCAGGAAGACAGCTCCATTGCCGCTGCCTCGAGTGATTCGAACCGCTGGGTGCGATCTCCCGCGGACACCGTGTAGTGCCCCTCGAGTGAGTCGAAGCGGATGCTCTTCACCGCCGACTGCTCTCCGAGGACGCTGCCCTCGCCGGCGAGCTCCGCTCCGATGACGAGGCGGACCAGCGTTCCCGTCTGGACCACCCGCGCCACCCGACCGTTCACCGCGCCTTCGAGCCGACCGCAAATCGAGAGCTGCTCGTCGGCGATCGAGATGTCCGGCGGGGTGAAGTGAAGCGTGGCGGGCGTGGTGGTTTCAGGCGTGAGGCCCGCCATGCTCCAGACCGCGTGGAAGAATCCGAAAACGACCTTGGTGACTGCTCCGTCCATGGTCGCTCTCGCTAGTAGCGGTAGTCGGTGCCGGCGCCGAACACGAGCTTGACGAAGGGTCCGTCGAAGCCCAGGCGGTGATCCGTCGCGTTCGAAACCGTTTCGAGCGGAGTGGCGAGCGCGGCAGGGCTGAACGAATAACCGAGCCGCAGACCCATCATCATCGTGGCCGGGTCGCCGAGCAGCGGCTTGTAGGGGACGCGGTAGTCGATGCCGAGTGCCACCGTTCCTGCGAGTGCGACATTCATCAGCGTCGTGCTCCGCCCCGGGTTGTCGAGGACCTCCCCGAAGGACGGGTCCGAATCGTCGAACTCATGCACGTCGACGATGTTGAAGATGGGGGCGATTCCGAGCATGGGCGTGATGGACCAGCGGTCCGTGCGGACCACTGAGTAGCCCGCCATGAGTTGGCCCTTGATGGCGTTCGCTGACACCGCGCGCGTCGTGCGCTTGAACAGGTCGAATCCCGTCGTCCCAGGAGGAGGAGGCAGCGTCTTCGAAGCGATGCTTCCCATGACCCACTCGAGCTCGCCCGCGAAAACCCACCGGGAGAACTCCAGCTGCGAGCCAAGACCCAGGCTCCAATTGTTCGCCGAAACCGTGGGGAACCCGCCCGCAGAGAACGCGCTGTTCAGCGAGGATCGCGACACCAGGTTCAGACCGGTCGTCATATAGGAGAAGCCGCTGTAGGCACGCCCCGTGGGCGGCGGCGTCTTCAATCCCGTTTCGACCTCCTGGGCCGAGGCCGAGGTGGCGGCGAGGAGGGTGAGGGCGAGGGTCAGTGCGATGCGATTCATGATGTGCTTCCGTGCAGTTGCGACGCTTGATTGCGAACGCGTGGCGACCCTTGAGCAACTGGAATGCCACCCCTCGTTCCCTAGAGATTCCGGGGGATTAGAGCACGAAACGTTTGCCGCCAACCATCGCCTCGGATAGCGGGACTATCGTGGGGGATAGTGTAGGCGCCCCCAACGAGGCCCCCCCGATGACTGCTTCGCCCGAGAGAACGAAACAACAGGAGTGGATCTTCGACGAGCTGGCAGAGCTCATCCGCCGTCATGGGCCCGGTCGTTTCGCGCGCGGAGTGCTGGTGCAGCCGATCCCAGCGCACTTCCCCGACCCGTGGTCGCCGGACGAGGACGGCGTCGCGAACATGATCCACCGGCTGCTGGGGCACGCGGGCCTGACCGGGTTCGACGTCGAGGTCGGGATCTTCGAGGAGGAGACGGAGTTCGCCCATGTGGACGCGCCGCTGGTCGGTAACTCCTGGCGCAAGAAGGGCGCCGCGGCCTGGTACGCCGGAAAGAATGGGAACACCTTTCTCTTCGGAGTCGAGGAGGACCAGATCGCGGATCCGGAGGTCCTGGTCGGGACCCTGGCCCACGAGGTGGCCCACGCCTTCCGCGACCATCATGGCTTGATGGTGGAGGAGCGCGACGACGAAGAGCTGCTGACCGATCTCACCACCTTCTACCTGGGCTTCGGCGTTCTCTCCGTGAACGCGTCGTACCGGTATCGATCCAGCGGCGACTACGCCTGGACGCAGTGGAGCCACCACGGCGTAGGGTATCTCCCGCCTCCCGTGATGAGTTACGTGCTCGCGCTTCAGGCGGTGGTTCGTGAGCTCCCTGTGCGCAAGGTCGCGGCCCTGCTCGAGACGAACCAGGCGTCATGGTTTCGGGATGAGGTCCGGAAACTCGAACGCGACCGGCCGCGGTTGCTGGAGCGGCTTGGGCTGGATGTCTCGGCCGTCGATGCCGAGGCCTTCGGGAAACCCGACGTCGAGCTGAAACCCCTGCCGCCTCGTGCGCGGCCCATTGTCGCTTTGGACGCGGACTCGGATATTGATTCAGAGGAACCGGCGGAGATCGTGTTCCGGGTACGGCGCACCGGGGCCATCCAGGGCTTTCTCCTCGGGCTCGTCATGTCGGCAGTCGCGGTGATCGTGGCCTCGCGTCTGGGGGTGACTTCGTCGCCGGCGCTGGTGTTCACGGGATTGGCGCCGACGCTGATTGGCACGTGGACTGGGCTCCGGTTCTCCCGCGACCACTGCTCCGACATCGACTGCCAGGGGCCGATCGCGGAGGGCGACCTCACCTGCGGCACGTGCGGAGGAGAGATCAAGGGAACCATTCAGAGTGCGCGCGATCGTCTTGCTGCTGAAGAGGCGCTCTCCGAGTCCTCCGAATCCCGCTGACTTCCCTCCAGAGGGCGGGCTCGTGGTGGGGATGCGGCAGCGGGTCTTATGATCTCAGCGCTCCAGCACGCTTCAACGCCAGCAGGTCCGTGTATCCACCGAGCAGCACGCCGCCTCGGAACACCATCGGGAAGGTTGGAAAACCGGCCCACAGTTTGATCGCCAGCCGCTTCTTCCAGCCGCTGAAATAGCTGCCGTACTCGAGATAGGTGAAGGCGATCTCCTCGGCTTCGAGGAAACGGCGCGCCTTTCGCACGAACGGGTTCTGCGCCATCCCCACCACGACCCACGGTTCGCGCGCGATGGTGGTGGCCACCTCGTCGACGACCCCTCGGTGGAATGAAGAGACCTGGTCATCGGCGCGGGGGTGAAGCTGGGATGAGGAGAGCTGGGGGCGGGACATGGGGGAGGGCCACAATGATAGCTGCTTGGAGAGCCGCAGTGTGGAATCCAGTGCGGCCGAGCTCACCTCGACGCGCATCAGGGACGCGTGTTGCGACGATCCCAGTTCCGATGGACGAACTCGTCGCCGCTCGAGGTGAAGTCGACGAACATGTCGTCGGCATCCTCAGCGGGTAATCGGAAGTAACCCGCGCGGTCACTCGGCTGCTCCACCGCGTTGATCCGGGAGAGGTGGTCCTGGACGATGTTCGGATTGACGCCTCGCAGTTCGGTGCCGAGCACGGTGTAGCTGAAGTGCCAGCTCACGCCCGCTCCGCCCGACAGATGGGGCAAGTCCACGTATCCCTTTCCGTCACTCCCAACCGAGTAGAAGCCCTCGACGGGAATCGTGAAACTCGTGGGTCCCGAGTAGTGCCCGACGACGGCGCCGCTGGTCTCGACCTCCACAGTTCTGGAATAGATGACGCCGCGCACACGGTCGTCCCCGACCCGCGACAGCTTGCCGTCGAGGAACATCAGATGATGCGCAAAGCCACTCTCGAGCGGCTTGTCTGGCTCGACATCGAAATCCAGCGCGAAATGGAGGTAGTAGCGCCAGTCCCGGTCACAGATGATGCTCACCGTCGGCGATTCGATCTCGACCTCCACCTGTCCGGCACTCCAGGTGGACGCGTCCCATCGGTAGGTGCCGCTCTCGTGCTCTCGGCCGTACCCCAACGGCGGGCGTGCGAAGGTCGCCTTCACCTTGAGGGGTTCCACGAACGGAATCGTCTCGAGATCGCAGACGTCACCGCCGCTGTGCACATACGTCAGCTTGATGGGTTCGTCCGAGACGAGATCGATGGGTGGGCCATACGGACCACTCGTGCTCAGGTCGTCAGGCTGAAGCAGCAGCTCCGGCTCGGCGACCGTGATGCCTGGCGGCAGGTTCGATTCCAGATGTACCGGCTCGAACTCGAACTCGGTGATCGGCTCGCCGCAGGTGATGCCGATGGGAGGCGGCGTCAGGAGCTGGCGTACTTCGATGGCCCCGGTCCACGTTCCAGAAGACGGAGGGCCGCTCGGGCTCGTGACCATTGGTGAGGGCGCGACGATCGATCTCTTCTTGAGGACACCACCGAGGACGGCGACGCACTCCGCCTCCTCCATCAACTCCGGCTCCTCGGGTTCGCCACCGCATGCAATCAGTCCGACGACGACGAGCACCGGCACAAGCTGATTGCGTCGTCCGTTCACGCTCACCTCGACCCGGCTCACATCCGGATGACAATCTTGCCGAAGTGCGAGCCGCTTTCCATATACCTCAGGGCTTCGCGCGCCTCCTCGAAGGGGAAGACCCTGTCCACGACCGGCTTGAGGCGGTTGATCTCGATGGCGCGGTTCATGTCCTCGAACATCTGTCGCGAACCGACGAAGATGCCCTGCATCCGGACGTTCCGCATCAGCACGCTGGTGGGGTCGAAGCCGCTCCCGCTTGCCAGCACGCCGATGACGGCCACGTGACCGCCGACGCGTACCGACTTGACCGAGCGGGGCAGCGTGCCGGCGCCCCCCACCTCGACGACGTGGTCCACGCCCCGCTTGTGCGTCAGCCGCAGCACCTCCTTGTCCCAGTCCGGTGTCGAGGCGTAGTTGATGCCCTCGTCGGCACCGAGCGCGCGGGCCCGCTCGAGCTTCTCGTCCCGGCTCGAGGTGATGAGGACGCGGGCGCCGTGAAGCTTCGCGAACTGCAGGGCGAAGATGGACACGCCCCCCGTCCCGAGGGTGAGCACCTCGTCACCCGCCCTCAGGCGGCCGGACTCGACGAGCGCGTTCCATGCCGTCACCGCGGCGCACGGCAACGTGGCGGCCTCCTCGAAGGAGAGGTGCTCGGGAACGCGTACCAGGCCGCTCTCGTGGAACGTGCCGGCCTCGCGCAGCACCCCGTCCAGCTCTCCGGCACCGAGCGCGGTGCGGTTCTTCTCCGCCGTCGGAGCGCCCTCGAGCCAGCCCTGCGCGAAGATCGGGCAGACGCGGTCCCCCACCTTCCAGCGCGTCACCCCTTCGCCCACGTGGGAGACGACGCCCGCGCCGTCCGAGAGGGGAATCACGGGGAACTTCGCCCTGGGGTTGTAGGAGCCCTTGTAGAAGAGCACGTCGCGGTAGTTGAGCGAGGCCGCGTGGAACTTCACCACCACCTGGTGCGGGCCTGGCTTCGGCTCCTCGCGCTCGACGAGGACGAGGTTCTCCAGACCGAACTGCCGGTACTCGTAGGCTCTCATGGGTCCCCTCAGAGTACGCGGGATCGCCTCGCTGCCGAAGAGGCGCTCTCCGACGCCTCCAGGTCCCGCTGACCGGTGACGACGTCGTCGGGGGCACCCGGGGGCCGAAGGATGTGGAGCTGTCCGCGGTACACGAGCGCCTCCGCCGGCGTGGGATGGCTGAGGAAGCCGAGGCTGCTCGCGCTGTAACCGTACGCGCCGCTGTAGAAGATCCCTATCAGGTCCCCCGGAGCGACCTCTGGCAGCGAAAGCTGCTGGCCAATGACGTCGAGCGGGGTGCAGCAGGGGCCGACCACGTTGGTGAGCGTGCTGTTCGACTCGGTCATCCGGTTGAGCACCGCGACCGGGTACGGCTTCCGGAAGACCTGACCGAAGTTCCCCGTCGCGGTGATGTGGTGATTCATCCCGCCATCCGTCACCGCGAATATCACCCCTCGCGAGGTCTTCACGTCGACCACCCGCGTCACATACAGCCCGGCCTCCGCCACCAGGTACCGGCCGAGCTCGATGATGGGCCGTGCGTCGGCGAGCGAAGGCGTCTGCCTCATCCGCACCAGCACTTCGCGGTAGCCGTGGGAGAACCCCTCGAGATCGAACTCCGGTGAGTTCTCGAAGTACGGGACCGCGAAGCCGCCGCCGAAGTCGATGACCTCGAGCGGGCGGCCCATCCGAGCGGAGACCGCCTCGCCCAGGCGCAGCACGTTGTGACAGTGAGCGAGCACCGCGGGGATGTCGAAGAGCTGGCTGCCCACGTACACGTGGATCCCGACGATTCGCAGGTTGGGGTGCGTTCCGAAGCGGTCGAGCACCGACGGCACCTGCTCTTCGTCGATGCCGAACTGCGAGGGCCCGCCGGTCATGCGCATCTGCGCGCCCTTCACCTGCTCGCTCGGATTGATCCGCAGGCACACGCGGACGCAGCGATCGCGGGCGGTGGCGATCTTCGCAATGCGCTCGAGCTCGCCCACGGACTCGACGTTGATGGACTCGATGCCCCACTGGATCGCGAACTCGAGCTCCGCTTCGGTCTTTCCCGGTCCGGCGAAGATGACCCGTCGCGCAGGAAATCCGGCGCGCTGCGCGAGGTGGAGCTCACCGATGGATGCGAGCTCCGCACCGACGCCCTCCCGCGCGAGGATCTGGCAAAGGGCCAGGCTCGGGTTGGCCTTCAGGGAGAAGTAGACGGCCGTCTCTTCGCCGAGTGCGGCGCGGACCCGGTGCACCTTCTCCTGCAGCGCCTCGCCGCTGTAGACGTAGAAGGGCGTCGACACCCGTTCGGCGATGTCGCTGATGCGGATGCGGCCGATGGAGAGCTCGGAGCCCTCCACTTCGCCCAGGACGGTGGCGAGCTGTTGGACCCGGTTCATGAGGCGTACTCCTGTCTCAACAGGCTTCGGTCGATCTTCCCGTTCGCGTTCTTCGGGAGCTCGGGGAGGACGTGGATCTCCTGGGGGACCATGTGGCTGGGAGCGCCCGCCGCGCACGCCCTGCGGAGCTCCTCGGGCGTCGAGGTACCGTCACCCTTGAGCGCGACGACGGTGACGATCCGCTGGCCCAGCAGCGCGTCCCTCTTGCCGAACGCGGCCGCTTCGCGCACCAGCCCGGTGGAGTGCAACAGCTCCTCAATCTCGAGTGGACTCACCCGATAGCCCTGGGTCTTGATCTGCTCGTCGCGTCTCCCGACGTAGTAGAGGAACCCGTCCGGATCGCGGCGGACCAGGTCGCCCGAGTAGACGACGCGATCCGCTCCGAGCAGCTCGCTGGGCGCGAACGGATTCACCCGATACACGGAGCCGGTCTTCGCCTCGTCGCCCCAGTACCCGAGCGCGACGGTGGGGCCGCGGTGGATGAGCTCGCCGACCTCGTCCGGATCCGTCTCGGTGCCATCCGGCCGGACCACCCAGATGTCCGTGTCCGGGATCGCCTTGCCGATGCACGAGGAGCCCCGGTGTACCTCGGACGGGTCCAGGTACGTGGAGCGGAAGGCTTCGGTGAGCCCGTACATCAGGTAGATCTTCGTGTGGACGAGCAGCTTCCGGAGCTCGTCGAGGTGCGGCTGCGGGATCATCCCGCCGGTGTTGCTGATGTACCGGAGCGCTTCGAGCGGCTCGCGTTCGAGGCTCTTCCGGTTCTGCAGCAGCAGCGCCCACACGGAGGGAACACCCGCGACCCCGGAGATCTCCTCCTGCCGGAAGCTCTTCAGGATGTCGCCCGGCATCATCGAGCGCTGGAGCACCAGGGTGCCGCCGACGCGCAGCATCGTGGTGAACTGGTTCATCCCCACGTCGAAGTTGAGCGGGAGCAGGCTGAGGACCCGGTCGTTCCCGGTGTTCTCCAGATACGTGGAGACGATCTGCGCTCCGACCACGATGTTGTGGTGCGTGAGCATGATGCCCTTCGGCATGCCGGTGGAGCCCGAGGTGTAGATGATCGTCCCGAGGTCGGACTCCTTCGACACGGTGCGCAGGGGTTCGAGCCCGCCGAACTCCAACACCCGCTGGAGCAGGACGGTCCGCTTCGCCGAGGGCGCCGCATCACAGCGCGTACCCCGGACGAAGGCGACCTCGACGGGCGGGAGTTGTTCCGTCAGGAGCTTGTCGTCGTCGGCGATCAGGAAACGGACGCCGCAGTTCTTCAGGATGTGACTGGCCTGGGCCGAGCGGAGGAGCGGGTTGATGTTCACGTACACGCCGCCCGCGTGAACCGCCGCCATCATCCCGACGATGGCCTCCCAGCTCTTGTCCAGGTAGAGGGCGATGCGATCGCCGCGGCGGAGCCCGTTCTCCTTCAGCGACCGCGCGAGACGCGACGACGCGTCGAGCAGCTCTCGGTACGTGTGCCGCCGAGCGCCGTCGATCACGGCGACCTTGTCCGGCGCGCGCTCGACCGCGTTGAGGAGGAGGTGGAACAGCGTCCATTCAGCGTGAGGGATGGGCATGGCGGGCTCCCTGGTCACATCGCGCGGGTGCTCTTTCGTTGAACGAGTTCGGAGATCGAGGTGAGCGAGCGGAACTCCTGCTCGTTGATCTCCTCCGGCTCGATCTCGACCGCGAACTCCTGCATCAGGAAGCTCACCAGCTCGATCGTCTGGAGCGAGGTGAGATAGCCCCCCTCGATGAGCGGGGTGTCCTCGGACACGATCAGCTCCCGCTCGAGGAGCTCTTCGGTGATGAAGCGGCGGATCGTCGGGATGATCTCGTTCGTGGTTCGGCTCATCGGATTCCAGTGCTCCTCGACCAGGGTTTGTCAGATCGGATTCAACAGGCCGTGGCTCGCCTCGGCGTCGCCGAAGCTCATGCTCCAGCCACGCGTGTTCTGGGCGAGCAGCATCGCCTTCGGATCAGCGAGCCGGGCGAGCAGCTGGTACGTGTCCTCACGGCGCTGGAAGTTCCACGCGCGCAGCAGCGACGCCGGGATCGACGCGCCGGTGTCGAGCTGGTGAAGGCGCACGGTCCATGCGCCCTGAGAGCGGAGCTGACGCACCGCGAACCGGAGCAGCGCCGAGGTGACCTCGAGGTTGCGCTCGTTCTTCGTCGACAGCTCGAGGATGTAACCGGACCGCTCGGCGTCGCCAGACAGGAAGGTGATGACGTACCCGGAGAGCTCGTTCTGCGAGTCGACCACCACGCCCAGCCGCCGCCGCGCATGGGGCGAGGCCGGGCCATAGCGCCAGCGCAGGTATTCGCAGCTGCGAACCTGGATGGCGGAGCAGCGCGCCACCTCCTTCTCGAAGTAGCGATCGAAGCGCGCGTCGAAGTCGTCGAGCGCCACGGCTTCGCATCGCTCACGAGGAACGGCGAGTTGATCCCGGGCCCGCAGGAGCAGGTTCACCGGCTGCCAGGCGATGCCCGGAACGCGAGTCCCCCAGGCGACCCGGGCGCGCGCGAAGTTTCCGTCGAGCACCTTGACGTAGCGACGCATGACAGCGACCGGCGCGAACCGGAGGAACTTCAGCACCGCGACCGTGGCGTCGACGTTGTCGAGGCTGAGGTGGTTCTCGCAGTACTCCGTGCACGCGCGCATGAGCTGGATGCCGTGGAACCGGTACGCCGGGGCGACCATGAAGTCGGAGGACGTGTGGGTCAGGACGTCGCGTCCGCCGATCCGGAAGAGTTGCGGGACCGTGCCGACGAAGCCGACCACCCGGTCTCGATCGAGCAGCACCCATTTCGGGGTTTGCGCCGGGAACAGGTTCTCCACCTGTGACCACCGCCAACGAGCGCGGAAGGCCTGGGACTCACGAGCCCCGAAGACCGTCGCGTGCAGGGAGAACACCTGGTCGCGCAGGGCCGGTTCGAAGGGCTGAATGCGGACCTTCTTCGGCTTTTCCGACACCGCCGATAGCGCCACGCGGACCTCCGGGCTTTTGGAACGGGGTCGAAAGATGCGGCTGGGCCGAACAGGGGCAACCTGACGGAGTGACGGGGAGACCGTTCGACGCTGAATGGGTCCGCCCGGGACGCGGGCCGCTCGCTGGGTGCAAACGCACGCGTATCTCTCTCCTGTGCTGCGCGCTATCCGGCGCAGGTGGATGCGCCACCCGCGCTGCTCTCCGCGCGGGGGTGCGCAGGGTCACTGTGGGCTGAGCTTCTGTGGACCAAATCCCTCGCCTGGCGAAGGATTTCGTCCACAGTTCGAGAATCCTGTCCTCGCCGCACCGCTTGCTCCGCCCTCCGTCGGGCCTCCTCCAGGGTGGCGCGCGTGGATTCCAGAGCGCGTGCGGCGGCTATCTGCCGGGCGGCGCGGGCGCGCAGCCCTCCGCGAGATGCGATCAAGCAAGTCGAGCGGCTCGCGATGCAGCCGCATGTCGTCGTGCACGTCGTGGCGATGCCGGACCTGCACGTCGCTCACGACATCTGCGTGGGCACAGTGTTCGCCACGGACGTCATAGTGGTGCCGGCCGCGCTGGGGGCGACATCGGATGCGGAATGAGCGCCATTCGATTCGCCTGGCCAGCGGCGTCACTGTCGCCGTCGATGCTTCAGCGCGTCCTCGCTGGCGCGGGCGCGACCACCCCAGTCGGCGACGCCGTTCGCCGGCCGGGTGCAGTGCACGTTCCAGAGTCATTGATGATCACGCGGTTGAGCACGCATGCACTGGAACGCACCCGAGAGCGGCTCCTGCCGCGGCATCTCGGCACGCTGGGAGGTGGCAACCACTTCGTCGAGCTGGACCGGGACGCGGAACGGGCCTCTGGCTCCTGGTGCATTCGGCGACCCAAACTGAGCGCCGGCCGGCCCCCTCATGAATGAGTCGGGCTAGCATCCCGCGCCACCATGAACGACGCCCTGCGCATCGACTACATCGAGCTGCCCGCAACCGACCTGCCCGCCGTGAAGCGCTTCTACGGCGCCGCCTTCGGGTGGACCTTCACTGACTATGGCCCGACCTACGCGAGCTTCAGCGACGGCCGCCTCTCGGGAGGCTTCACCACGGACGAGGCGCAGCCGTCGGGGGAGGCGGGACCGCTCGTCATCCTCTTCGCGCAGGACCTGGAGGGTGCGCTGGGCAAGGTGCGCGCCGCGGGCGGCCGCGTGGTGAAGGACGTCTTCTCCTTCCCCGGCGGCCGGCGCTTCCACTTCGCCGACCCCAGCGGGAACGTGCTCGCGGTCTGGTCCGACCGGTGAGTCGCCGCCGCCCCGGGACAGGCGAGGATGCAGGAGAAGGACAGTCGAAAGGCTGAGTATCCGCGGCTAGAACGGGAACGGGAAGTCGATCGGCGCGTGCTGGACCTCGTGCTTCGGGAAGGTCCAGGTCCCGATCTGCTTCGTCAGACAGCCCACCAGCGGGAGGTCCGCGAACTCCTTCGAGCGCACGCTCACGTCAGAGACCTGCCCGTCGAGGCTGACGTTCCAGCTCATCACGAGCCTGCCA
>JBAWAM010000503.1:0-2614 GCA_049589315.1 Myxococcaceae bacterium | reverse complement strand
GTGCGAGAGGGCGCGCACGTCGCCATGCTGGCGCGCACGGCGGAGCCCCTTCACGCGCTCGCGGAATCGCTGGGCGGCGCCCGGGGCCGGGCGCTGCCGGTTCCGGTGGACGTGACCGACGACGCGGAAGTGGGCAGAGCACTGGAGGTCGTGCAGCGCGAGCTGGGCACGCCCACGCTCCTCGTGCTCTCCGCGGCCGCCCTGTACACCCCGACGCGGCTGCACCTCGTCACGCCCGAGGAGGTGCGCCAGTTCCTGGAGACGGATCTCACCTCGGCGATCCGACTGTGCCAGCGCCTCCTGCCCGGGATGACCGACGCGCGGCACGGCCGCATCGTCGCGCTCGGTTCCGTTGCCGCGCGCACCGGCGTGGCCGGAGGAACGCTCTACGCGGCGGCGAAAGCCGGCCTGGAGGGACTCATCCGCGGGATCGCCCTCGACTATTCGCGCAGGTTCGTCACCGCGAACGTGGTGTCGATCGCCTTCGCCGACACCGAGCGGCTCCAGGGCCGTGTCGCGGGTGATCCAGAGGCACGCGCCCGGCTCGAGCGCGCCACCGCAACCCGTCGCATCCCCTCCCCGGACGACATCGCGGACGTCGTCACCTTCCTCTGTTCCGATCGCGCCTCCGCGATCACCGGCGCCGTGGTCGATGCCACTGCCGGCGGTCACCTCAACAATCTCTGGTGAACCCGTGAGCACAAGCGCCGCTCCTCTCCTCTCGCACGTTCCCACGCCGGTAGCAGCGCCTCCTCCCGCCGCAGTCCCCCGGGGCTGGATCGTCTCACCGCGCTACGACACGGTGTTCTTCACCGCGAGCGTGCTGGTGCCGATGCTCCTTTGGGCGGCCTTCAGCCTCGACTTCCTCACGGGCGTGGGCGTGTACGTGGTGTTCCAGCTCGCCTTCAACATGCCCCACAACTTCCAGACGTGGACCATGAGCGTCCTCGACGGGGAGGACCGGGCGAAGAACGGGCGGCGCTACCTGATCGCGGCGATCGTGATCCTGGCGGTGTTCGCGATCCCCATGGCCTTGTCCCCGGACGGGGTCTACCCGTGGGTGCGCGACGCGCTGATCTACTGGGGCTACTACCACCTCGTCCGTCAGCACTACGGCTTCCAGCGCCTCTACGAGCGGAAGATGGGCGGCGTGTCCGAGCTCGAGTCGAAGCTCTACGGGCGCTATCTCGATGCCGTCTCGTATCTGCCCTTCCTGATCCGCTGGCAGAACCCGGAGTGGATGACGATCCACGCGGGCGACTTGACGATGTGGGTTCGCCACCCGGTGCTTCCTGCCGCCGTGTGGATTCCGATCTTGGTCCTCTATGGCGGCGTGATCCTCGCGGCCATCGTGCACCACGTGTGGATGGCCGCCCGAGGCCGACCGGCGATGTGGCCTCGCGCGCTTCTCCTGCTCTCGGTGACCTTCGCGTTCGGCATGGCCAACCTGGCGATCCATGAACTGCTGGTGGCGATCGCGCTGGTGACCAGTTTCCACAACCTGCAGTACCTGGGGCTCGTCGGATTCCACAACAAGACCCGGGCCGCGATGGGGCACGTCGAAGGGAACCGGCCGATCGCCTGGCTCGCCGAGGCCAGGTGGATCCCCTACGCGCTGGCCACGTTCCTCTACGGCGTGCTGCTGTTCATCCCCCGCGGCGCGTTCTCCACGCTTCGCTACGCCGAGTTGCCGATCACTCTCGTGGTGGCGCTGCACTATTACGTCGACTCACGGATGTGGCGCTTCAAGGACTACCCCCGTCGGGGTCTGTGGCTGAAGCTCAAGGGTGGTTGACGCATGCAGCAGTCGTGGAAGGTGGGCCCAACGCCTGGGTGGCCAGCATTCGGGCAGGTCCGCTTCAGTTGACTCCGTAGTGCACTACAGGGTCCATACTTCCCCCATGGACTCTCCCAGTCTCTCCATCGGCGAGGGTCCGACGAGCGAGTGCCCACTGCTCGATGCCCAGGGAGGTTCGGATGGCAATCGTTGAGCTGCTGTACTTCCCCGAGTGCCCGAACGTCCCCGCCGCGCGCGAACAGCTGCGTCGGGCGTTCACCGTCGTCGGCGCGCCCGCGGAATGGACCGAGATCGACGCCAGCGTGGACAGCGCGCCAGCGCACGCGCGCGGATATGGCTCACCGACCATCCTCGTCGACGGCAAGGACGTCACCGGCACGGCCCCTGGAGATGGTTCGTCCTGCCGCATCTACGCGGGCAGCGACGTGCGCGGGGTGCCTCCGCTCGACGCCATCGTCGCTGCACTCCGAGCTTCGCCATCCGTCCTCGGGCAAGGCCGCTAGCTTCGCCGTGCTCCCGGGCGCGCTACTCTCGGTGCTTCCCGTCGTGAGTTGTCCTGGCGTGCCGTTCCTGATGGAGGCCTCCTGGCTCCTCCCGGTCACGGCCGGCGCGCTCCGGCACCGAGGATGCTTGCCATCGAAGAACCTGATCGAAGCAGCGCGGTTGGTCCACGAAGTGAAGCACTCACGCTACCCGGGGTTGCCGATTGTCCCGGGGTTCATGAGCGCCGCTGCTCGAGCTGATCGCGCAGCATCTCGAGATCCCGGGTGATGTTCTTCCGCACCATTCCGCCCAGCAGTGGGGCCGCAATCTTGA
>JBAWAM010000502.1:0-5397 GCA_049589315.1 Myxococcaceae bacterium | reverse complement strand
ATACAGCCGACCGGCTGGTCGCCCGATCGCGTTGCGCTGCGCCGGGACAGGATGACGCTTTCGGTCTGCTGGGCGGGTTGCTTCTGCGGTTTCCGGAGATCAGCGTCCACATGTGACACACGAGTGTCACGTGTGGAGGTACGACCCATGACCACGACCACGCTGCGCGTTCCTCCCGAGCTCAAGGAACGCGTCGCCCAGCTCGCGGAGCGCGCCGGAAAGTCGGTGCATGCCTTCATGCTGGAAGCGATTGAGGAGAGGGTCCGAATGGAAGAGGCGCGTTCGGCGCTCATGACAGAAGCCCAGGACCGCTTCCAGGACTTGATGAACTCCGGTCAGGGCATCGACTGGCACGAGATGCGGGCGCACCTGAAGGAGCGGGCCGCAGGGCGGAAGTCCAGGGCACCCCGGGCGCGACGGAGCGCGTCGAGACGATCATCACTGCCCTCGATGTGCTCGAGACGAGTCCGCAGATCGGCCGGCCTATCGAAGGCGGCATGCGCGAGCTCGTGATCGGGAGCGGCGCGACTGGAAACGTCGAGCTCGACACGGTGTTCGTGCTCGCGGTCCGCAGCCAGCGAGAGGCCGGGTACCAGGACCGCTGAGCTGTTTCAGCCGCAGAAGTGCCGCAGGGCGCGGCCGAGGATCTCCTCGCACTTCACCAGCTCGTCGACGGGCACGAACTCGCCGGTCTGATGCGCCACGCGGATGTCGCCGGGTCCGAACACCACGGCCTGCGCGCCGAGCTGGGTGAGCTGGGGCGCCTCGGTCCCGAAGGCTACGGTCTCCGGGGTCTTCCCGCTCTCGTTCGCCATGAAGCGAACGACCTCGGAGTCGGGCGAGGTGTCCACGCCGCGGTCCATCCGGAGCAGGCGCACTTCGATGTTCACCTTCGGGTCCTCATTGCGCAGCTCGGCGGCGAGCGACTGCAGCAGCTCGGAGACGCGCTCCACGGGCTGCGACGGAATAGGACGCCACTCGACGACGAACCGGCACAGTCCGGGGATGACGTTCTTCGCCTTCCCGCCCTGGATGGTCCCGACGTTCACGGTGGTGTACGGCGGCTCGAACGCGGCGTCCTGCTCGACCCGCAGGGTGTGACTGGCGGCGTCCTCGAGCCGGCGCAGGAACCGCGCGGCGTGGAAGATCGCGTTCGCGCCGGTGTCGGGGTACGCGCTGTGGCCCTCCTTCCCGATCACGTCGATCTCGGCGAGGCAGTACCCCTTGTTCGCGCGGATCGGCGTCAGTGAGGTGGGCTCTCCGACGATCGCGAACCGTGCGCGGCCCACGCCGGCGTCGACGAGCTGCTTCGCGCCGACGCACCCGAGCTCCTCGTCGGCGGTGAAGAGCGCCATCAGGGGCTTCTTCTGCTCGGCCGCGGAGAAGCGGGACAACGCCACCAGCGCTGCGGAGATGAACCCCTTGGTGTCGCATGCGCCGCGCCCGTAGAGGCGGCCGTTGGCCTCGGTCAGCTTCAGCGCGTCGGTCCACGCGGGATCGAACGGGACGCAGTCGCTGTGGCCGACGAGCGCTAGCTCGGGCCGGCCTTCCCCGCGCGTTCCGAGCAGGTTCACCTTCTCCGTCCCGCTGCTGTCGCGGTACGTGTGCCGCTCGCACGTGAAGCCCAGCGAGCGCAGCCGCTCTTCGAGGTACGCGATGATCTGCGTGTTGGATCGGGTGGAGGTCGAATCAATCGCCACCAGATCGGCCAGGGTCCGCTGGAGCTGCTCCAGGGTCGCGCTCATCCAAACACCCTCTTCACGACGTTCTTGAATTCGCGGGACACCTCGGCCCGAAGCGGATGCCGCCCCGCGCTCACGATGTTCCGTCCTGCGACGCACACCTGTCGAACGGAACCTGCCGCGGCGCCGAACACGATCGACGACAGCAGCGTGTCGGGCGTGGCCCCCACCAACGACGGGTGATCGAGGTCCACGCTGAGGAAGTCCGCGGGTGCGCCGGGCTTCAGCGCTCCGGTCTCGATCCCCAGGCTCCGCGCGCCCCCCACGGTCGCGACCTCGAACAGTCGCCGGCCCAGTCCGTCCGGCTCACCCTTCCCGGGATCGAGCACGGCGCGGCGCTGCCGCACCAGGCGCAGGTGGGATTCGAGCTGCCGCGCCTCGTCGAGCAGATCGATCGTCGCCTGGCTGTCCGAACCCAGCGCCATCGTCGCCCCCGCCTTCAGCAACGCGTCCGCGGCGACCACCCCGTCTCCGAGGTTCCTCTCGGTGGAGGGACACGCGCACACGTTCGAGCCCGACTCGCCGAACGCGCGGACCTCGGCGTCCGACAAATGGATGGCGTGCACGCCGGTGAAGCGCGGCCCGAGCAGCCCCAGCTCCGCAACGAGCTCCACCGGACGCTTCCCGTGCTCGCGCAGGCACGCGTCGATCTCCGCCGGCTGCTCGGCGAGGTGCATGTGCACCACGCCCGCCTTGACCGAGGCCAACGCCTGGAGCCAATCGCGCGGGACCGCCCGGACGCTGTGCGGCGCGATCCCCACCGACACCAGCGGGTCGGCGGCTGTCGCAGTCCGGAGGGCCTCCACGTCCGACAGTATGTCGTCGACCGACGGATCGATGAACCGGCGCTGCCTCGGGTTCTCCGGGGCCTGGAAGCCTGCGCGCCCATAGGCCACGCGGAGCAGCGTGATCCGGATCCCCACGCTCCTGGCCGCGCGGATCACCTGCTTCGCCAGCTCGGCGCGGTCGGCGTACGGCTGCCCCTCCGGTCCGTGGTGCAGGTAGTGGAACTCCCCCACCGCGGTGATGCCCGCGAGCGCCATCTCCAGGAACGCCTGGCGCGACACCGCATACACGTCGTCCGGCTCGAGCGTCTGTGCGGCGCGATACATCAGCTCGCGCCAGCTCCAGAAGTCATCCCGCTCCTGTCCGGTGGCGACGTATTCGGTGCGTCCGCGGATGAGCCGCTGGAACGCGTGCGAGTGCGCGTTCACCAGCCCGGGCAGGATCACCTGCCGCGTGAGCCGGACTGCGCCCGCGGCGTCTGCAGCAGGCACCACGCCGGTCACGCGGCCGTCTTCCCCCACCGCCAGCGCGAGATCGGCGCGGAGGGTGCCGTCCCAGTAGAGAAAGTCCGGAAGCCAGAGACGCTTCGAAAGGTGCACGCAGCGGGTCTAGCATCGTTTCCCACTGCGGACTACGGATGGGCTTCGCGGTGCTCCGCCCACTGACGGCTTCGGGCGGCCTCCTTGATCCACGCGAGGTGCCGCTGTTCGTCGTTGTAGTTCCGCGTGATCAACGAGCGCTCCTCGTCCGTCCAATCGAACTTGAGCGCCGCCTTGTAGGTGCTGGTCGTGACCTCCTCGTTCCCGACCATCGCCAGCAGGGCGGCTTCGTTCCCCATGATGCTGGTCGCCGCGGTGAAGCCCTTCATGATGGCGCCCTTGAGGTCTGCCTTCTCCTCCACCCGCTGTCCACCGAGCTTCGCGATGCAATCGTTCAGCTCCTGGACGTGTCGAACGTGGTCGCCGCGGAACTCGGTGAGCCGGTCCGTGAGCACGGGAACGTCGATGCGCTTCAACGCTGCGTCATAGGTGCCGATCGCGTCCACGTCGAGTTGCGCGAGGCTTCGAAGCTTCTCGATCTTCTTGTTGATAGCCATGAACTCGTCTCCTCCCTGAAACCGGTCCGGGGGAGAAGTTGGGGCGTTTGATTCCTCCCGCGAACCTCCCCCATCCGGCGCGCACGACTGGCTGGCTGCTGTGGGTACGGCCAGCACCGTGGAACGGGTGGTCACCTCCGGGCCCGTGCGCAGATTGTCCGCTGGGTGGACGGGCGATGGGCGTCGCGCTGCCAGTGCCCGGAAGCAGGGTTGTTGGTGGGCGGGTCGGTTGCTTCCGGGCACTTGGGCAGCGGTGGATGTATGGGGCTCAGGGAATATCGGGCGAAGCGGAAATTCGAGGTCACCCCCGAACCGGCGCCGGGAACGGCGAAACCGACGCCGAAGGGCCAGCGTCCGTTCTTCATGGTCCACAAGCACGACGCGAGTCGGCTCCACTACGATCTCCGACTGGAGATCGACGGCGCCCTCGCGAGCTGGGCGCTCCCCAGGGGCCCCTCGTACGATCCGGACGTCAAACGGATGGCGGTCCAGACGGAGGACCACCCGCTCGAGTACGGCAACTTCGAGGGTCGCATTCCGGATGGGGAGTACGGCGCGGGCGACTCGTTGATCTGGGATCGCGGGACCTGGGACACGGTGCCTCCCGGTCAGGCCTCGGCGCAGCGCGAGAAGGGACACCTGCACCTGGAGCTCGATGGGCAGAAGCTGAAGGGACAGTGGCATCTGCTCCGGACCCGCAACGGGTGGCTCTTCTTCAAGGCGAAAGATGGGCTGGCGAGGAAGGACTACGACGTGGTGGCGGAGCGGCCGGAGTCGGTGATGTCGGGGCGGACGGTGACGCGCGGGCCGGTGCGGAAGAAGGCTCTCCGTGAGGTGCACCCGGAACCGAAGACGCTGCTCGACAAGGTGTGGCCGCCGATGCTCGCCACCCTCTACGGCTTCGACGAGGTGAAGAGGCCCGACGAATACGCCTACGAGGTGAAGTACGACGGGTACCGGGGTCTGGCTGCAGTCTCCACGGGCCGGGTGGCGTTCCTCACGCGAAATGCGATCGACCTGACGAGCCGCTTCCCGCAGATCCAACGGGCGCTCTCGAGGTTGAGCGTCCCCGAGGTGGTCCTCGACGGCGAAGTCGTCGCGCTCGATGCGAAGGGGGTGTCGAGGTTCGAGTTGCTGATGCATCCGGACGTGGACCATCGCTTCGTCGCGTTCGACCTGCTCTGGCTCGACGGAGAGGACCTGCGCGGACGTCCGTTGGAGGAGAGACGCGATCTGCTGGAGAGCGTGCTGGCCAACGTGCCGCCGCCGATGACCCTTGCTGAACGCATCGAGGGCAGCCTCGAAGAGATCCTCGCGATGGCGGAGCGCCGGGGGCTCGAAGGGGTCATCGCCAAGCGTCGAGGGTCCCGGTACGAAGGCCGCCGGTCGAAGGCCTGGTTGAAGCTGAAGGTCCAGGCGGCGCAGGAGGTGGTGATCGTCGGATACACGCCGATCAAGACCGGCTCGAGCGAGATCGGCGCGCTGCTCGTAGGGGTGCACGGGGACGAGGGGCTTCAGTACGCGGGGAAGGTCGGCACGGGCTACTCGGACAAGGTCCGCCGCGAGCTGTTCCAGCAGCTGAAGAAGGACGCACTGCCGAAGCCGCCGGTCGTCGACGCGCCCCGGGTGAAGGAGGCGGTCTGGGTGAGGCCGAAGCTCGTCGCGCAGGTCCGCTTCACTGAGTGGACCCGCGACGGGAAGCTCCGGCATCCGTCGTTCCTGGGGCTGCGCGAGGACAAGCGGCCCCCGGACGTTCGTCGTGCGCGGCCCGCA
>JBAWAM010000501.1:0-1577 GCA_049589315.1 Myxococcaceae bacterium | reverse complement strand
GAGGAGGTAGCGCGCGGCGTCGATCATGTGGGAGCCCATGTCGGCGATCACGCCCGAGCCACCGCGCGCCCGCAGATGGCGCCAGCCGAAGGGGAGCGAAGGGTCGAGCTGGCCGTCGTTGAAGTAGGACATGCGCCAGTGCCGAATCTCGCCGAAGTGCCCCTCGTCGACGAGCCGCTTCAGGTAACGCAGCGCCGCCGCGAACCGGAATGTGAAGGCGACCATGTGGACCCGCCCGGGGTTGCGGTCGGCGGCGAGCGCCAGCGATCGGGCCTCGGGAGCGGTCAATGCTAGTGTCCTGTCCCAGAGATTCGATGGCAATATCGAGCGACGCTGGCCAAGATCTCGTCGGCCGTCTTGGTCCAGACGAACGGCCGGGGATCGGCATTGCTCCGGACGATGTACTGCCGAATCGCCGCTTCCAGCGCGGGCGTACTCGGATGCGCGCCCCGTCGAAGCTGCTTGTCGGTCAGGATGCCGAACCAGCGCTCGACCATGTTCAGCCACGAGGCGCCGGTGGGCGTGAAGTGGAGCGCCACGCGCGGATGCCGCGCGAGCCAGCGGTGAATCACGGGGGTCTTGTGCGTGCCGTAGTTGTCAAGGATCAGATGGACGTCGAGGTGGGGCGGGACCGCCGCGTCGATCGTGTCGAGGAACTTCCGGAACTCGATCGTGCGGTGCCGGCGATGGAGTTGGCCGATGACCGTGCCGGCCTTGGCGTCGAGCGCGGCAAAGAGCGAAGTCGTGCCATGGCGGACATAATCATGCGTCCGCCGCTCGACCTGGCCCGGCCGCATGGGCAGCAGCGGTTGGGTCCGATCGAGCGCTTGGATCTGACTCTTCTCGTCCACGCACAGCACCAACGCCCGGTCCGGCGGGTTGAGATACAGGCCGACGATGTCGCGGACCTTCTCGATGAAGAGCGGGTCTTTGGAGAGCTTGAACGTCTCCGTCCGATGCGGCTGCAGGGCAAAGGCGCGCCAGATGCGATGCACGGTGCTCCGACTCAGGCCACACGCCTTGGCCAGCGACCGGGTGCTCCAGTGCGTGGCATCGGGCGGCGTCGTTTCCAGCGTCTGCGTCAGCACCCGCTCCACCATCGCATCGGTGATCGTGCGCGGCGCCCCGGGGCGGGGTTCATCGAGCAACCCGTCGAGGCGTGTGGCCAGAAACCGGGCGCGCCACTTGCCCACGGTTTGCTTCGTCACCCGCAGGTGCCCGGCCAGTGCGGTGTGGGTGTCCCCCGCCGCGCAGCCGAGTACCATCCGCGCGCGCTGGGCCAGCGCCTGCGCGGTCTTGGGCCGCCGGCTCCAGCGCTCCAGCGTGTCGCGTTCCTCCAGGGTGAGCGTCACGGGCAGGGTGGGTCGGCCTCGGCGCATGAGCGTTCTCCTTTCTACCAAGAGAACGCGCCTGGCGCCTATATTGTTCCATTAACTTCTGGGACAGGACACTAGTTGCTCGGGCTTCCGGCCGGTCCGCCGCTAACGCCGCCTGCTCGCTTTGCTGAGAACGTCGATTACCTCGACGTAGCGGCGGTGGGCAACCGCAGGCAGTGCCGCGGCGTTCCCCGCCGATGG
>JBAWAM010000500.1:0-8725 GCA_049589315.1 Myxococcaceae bacterium | reverse complement strand
GAGCGGGCCAGCCATCTGCGGAAGGTCGACCCAGTTGAACATGTGGTACCGGATGTCGCCCATGCGGACGTGGGTGCCTTCCGGACCGCACGCGGCCGGCGCGCCCGCCGGCACCGGGTTCTGGCAGAGGAAGAACATCTGCGGGACCTCTTCGATCTCCAGGCCACGCGGCACTGCCACCGCCTTGCGGAACGCGCGGTCCCACGAGGCCTCGATGTCCCGGGCAGACGCCATCATGTCCGCCGGGTAGTTGTCCGAGAGATGGTAGACGATCGGCTTCGGCTGGCGCTGCTCGACTGGGATGCTGTTCCCGTTGGCGTCGCGCGAGCGCTCCCAGATGTTGTGGCGCATCGCGTACATCAGCCGGCCCGTCAGGGTGGGACCGCGGTCCGGGTCGTAGGTCGGGATCTCCATCGACGTGCCGGCGCGGAAGTACCCGAACTTCTTCCTCATGTGGTCGTCGTAGACGAGCGGCTCGTAGTCGGCCACGTGCGCCTCGTCGACCTTGCGAACCGAGGTGCGGACCTTGATCACCGCGCCCTGGCAATCCGCGACCGGGTCGAGCCAGCAGAACGGGATCTGGCCGTAGCCCGGATAGTCGTAGGTCGGCGGCGACCAGAACTGCCGCGCGGTGAAGTCGAAGTAGACCAGCTCCTTCTCGCCGTTCTTCTCCTCGTACGCCGTGTAGAACGCGTCGTCACCGGCGCCCTCCTCCACCGGCTGGACGAACGGGTTGATGTACGTCTCCGCGTTGTCGGAGGTCAGGCTGTTGAAGTTCGACAGCTGGTTCGAACCCCAGTCGACCCGCATGAAGTCGCGCTCATACCAGGGGCGATCCTTCGTATTCTCCTCGAGCACGTTGCTCTGCTCGCCGGTGGCCGGGTTGTAGGAGCGGATGCGATCGAAGTGGCCCTGGATCTTCCAGGCCCCCACCGGAGCGCCGCGGTACGGCCGACCGTCCAGGGTGACCACCTTGCCGATGGTCGAGTTCTTCCGGTCGACGCTCGGATCCGCGCCGGGGAAGTACTCGTAGCTGCGGTAGGCGACGAGATGGTCCTCCTGGATCTCGAACCGGACCTTGTCCATCCGGGTCTGGTAGCCCACGAACGTGAGCGGCGAGGTCGGCGGGACGTCCACCACGGACTCCTGGATGTACCAGGTCCCCTGGGTGAGCTCCGACTTCTTCACGTAGTTGGGCTGGGTCCGGTCGATCAGCTCCGGACCATTGCCGCAGGCGGTCGCCATCAGGGCCGCCGAGGTCGCGGCGGCAAGCATCAGATACCGGGTGTTCATGTGATTCCTTGCCATGGCTAGAACGCCTTCCCGAACGCGTTGTAGTACTCCCGCTGCAGGTCGATGTAGCCGACGTGGTCGCGGAGGATCTCGCGGAAGTCCTCGCGCATGGCTTCGATCTTGGCCGGGTTGTTCCAGTCCTCGTCGTCGTCCATGTTCGGATCCATGGCGCGACGCGGGTCCTCGATGACCAGCTTGTACTCGAGCCCCTTCTTGATCATGTAGACCGCGGGGGTGTCGCTGGTGCTGCCGGTGGACTGGTAGGCGACGTAGGTGAAGCCGCTGGTCTCGTCCTCGAGCCGGTACTCGTCATAGCCCGGGGGAACGGTGAACGACTCGCCGCTGCCGAGGCGGATGATCTGCATCTGCTTGGCGTAGTCGAGGTCGTAGTTGACGTTGAAGTACACCAGGCCGAACAGCAGCGAGTACACGCGCGCAGTCCAGGTGGTCTGCACGTTGATCGGCTTCGCCGTGGTGTTGCCCGCCGGCGGGGCATTGACCGCGCGCGGGTAGTCGAAGCCCTGGATGTACTTGCTCGCGTTCACCATGACCTGGTGGGACATGCGCGCCTCGCCCAGGTCGTCGACCCAGAGGAGCGGACTGCGGGCGGTCTCGTCGTTCGCCCACAGGGAGCCGAAGCCCTTGTTCAGCTCCTCGCGGAACAGCAGGTAGTACGGGATGTAGTAGCGGTTCTGGTCCGCGTAGTCGTCCGTACCGAGGAAGGTCGCGACCGGGTCGGTCATGCCCAGCAGCGCGCCGAGCTGGTCGTGGTAGTGGCCCACCTCGACCATGCGATCCCAGAAGCTGGCGCCGGTCTTGTAGTCCCACCGGCTGTACATCTCGCGGCCGTGTCCGCGGGGGATATAGGCGAACGCCTTCGCGTCATACACCCGCCCGTAGTAGTCCTCGGCGGCCGCGCGGCCCTCCTCGGAGAGCGAATCCCAGGCGAGGCCGTCGTTGACCAGATCCCACTGATCCTTCTCCCGGCCCAGCAGCGTGCCGTCGATCTCCTTGACGGTGCGGAGCATGAACAGGCCCTGCTGCGGCACCGCGAGGACCTTGAGCGCCTCGTTGATCGAGTCGAACGCGGCCATGGTCCAGGTGTCCTGCACCAGCGGGTCGTAGCCGAACGGACCGCCCACGAAGTTCGGGACGTTCTGCGCGTTCGCGCCGGTGCCGCCGTAGAGCGCGTGCACCCAGTGCTTGTAGACCATCGACGCGTCGGAGAACGTGTTGAAGGTCGACCACAGGGCGCCGTTGGCGCTGAAGTCGTAGCGGTCGCGGCGGAAGTGGTTGAAGAAGTAGCCGTTCCAGTAGCTCTCCAGCCACGTCCGGGTCATCTCGTAGTAGTCGGGGCCGCGGTCCCAGCGGTTGCAGCTCAGGATGTAGCCGACGTGGTCGTCCGTGCAGAACATGTACGGGACCTCGTAGACCGGCGCATTCGCCGCCACGACCTCCGGGTCCGGCTCCGAGTCCAACGCGAGCAGCTCCTTGATCGTCTCCTGCTTCGCCTTCACCTCCGACCACTTCATGATCTTGCGGCGCTTGAGGGTGTCGATGCCGATCGCGATCGCGTCGTTGATGTCGGGGCTGTCGCCGAAGTGGAGGGGCACGGTCGAGTAGTGGAACCGCTCGGTGTAGTTCGGCACCGCGCTGTTCTTGCGGAGCGCGTTGATCACCGGGAGGTCGTAGCCGGCGCCGGTGATGGTCACCTTGCTGCCGTCCGAACCGTCGAACTGGCGGGTGGTGAGGGGCAGCGGCCCTTCGAACACCTCGACGTAGCCCGGCTCGGTGCCGCCGGCGTAGGCGAAGAGGATCGCCGCCTCGTCGTACTTGCCCAGGCCCTGCCAGTCGGCGTTCACCTTGCCGCCGTACTCCATGATCGAGGAGTACTCGTACTCGCTCATCGCGCCGTAGAGCTGCTCCTCGTTGCCGTCGGAGGCGGCCTTGATGTCGGCTGGCGTGCGCGGGAGGACGGGCTTCCCGGCCTGATCGACCGTGAGGGTCTGCTTCTTCAGCTGCCAGTAGGGGTCGAAGTAGTTGATCGCGTCGAACGAGCCCTGGAAGTTGTGGCGCAGACCGAAGGTGTGGCCGATCTCGTGCTCGGAGGTCGAGCGCCAGATCGCCTGGCGGAAGCGGCGCTTGATCTCGGCGTCCGCTTGCGCCCGAGCGTCCACCTGGCTCTTGCCCTGGGTCATCAGCTCGTTGATGCGCAGGAAGCGCTTCTGCGACTCGCGGAAGGCCAGGCCGACCATCTCGCGGTTCTCGTAGAAGTCGGCGAGGTAGATGTTGCGGCGCGACGCCATGTCGAGGCGGCGGGCCTCGAGCTGCATCGCCTCGCGCGGGCGGAGCAGGAAGTTCTTCACCGCCTTGCGGGTGCCAGCAGGGTCGTACTCGGCGCGCATGGAGATGCTGGGCGGCAGCATCGCGAGCACGTCCTGGGTGAGCTCCGCGTTGTCGACCAGCGCGGACTCGAGGCGCGGGTTCTTCGCGAGGACCTCCGCGGCGGCGCGCTCGCGATCACCGGAGGCCACCGGGAGGCCACCCGACGCCCGGAGCTTGCTCATCTCGGCGATCAGCTTCGGCGAGAGCCGGGAGAAGGCGCCCTTCGTCTCCGCGCCGGTCTTCTGCACGTTGCCCTGCAGCTCCGACTGGACCCGGCCCGGGGTGTTCAGGGCCGCGGCGTAGGACGGGTTGCTGAGGATGTACTCGCGGACGTGCTCGCCCTTGATCAGGTTCTCGATGGAGAGGTCGCCGGTCAGGATGTCGACGACGTCCAGGGTGTTCGCCGCGGAGCGGGCGACCGCCGCCGAGTAGGTGTTCGCGTTGGCGGAGATGATCTCGCCGGTCTCCGGGTCGGGCGACGACGGGCCGTAACCGAGCAGCCCGTTGGGGACCGGCTCGGCGATGGTCCAGAGGAAGCTGTAGCGGAGGTCGCCGAAGCGGGCCTCGAAGCCCACCTGGCCGCAGGCCGCGGGCGCACCTGCCGGCACGGGGTTCTCGCAGACATGGAGCATCTGCGGGACCTGGTCGACGCTCTTGCCCATCGCGGCGGCGGCGGCGCGGCGGAACGCCTTGTCCCAGCTCGCCTCGAGGATGCGAGAAGACTCGAGGTACTGGTCGTACTCCTCCTGCCCACCCATCCGGTTCTTCGGGGTGACGTAGTAGACGATCGGCTTCGGCGTGCGCTGGGCGAACGGGATCGGCTTCTTCCAGTCGACGGCCTCCTTGCCGCTCTCATCGGTGGTGCGCTCGTAGCTGCGCTGCCACATCCGGTAGCGGTTGGCGAGGTAGACGACGTCCGACTCGTTGAATCCGAAGCGGCGGTCGTAGTTGATGCGCTCGGTCCGGAAGTAGCCGAACTTCGCCATCAGGTCGTTGCCGTAGATCAGCGGCTCGTAGTCGGCCGTCTTGATCGGGTCGACCTTCGCGATCGAGGTGCGCATCTCGATCTGCTGCGCGGTGCAGTCGTAGTTCGGAGAGAGCCAGCAGTACGGGAGGTCGCCGTAGCCCTCGTAGTGGATCGAATCCGGCTTCACCATGTAGCGGCCGGTGAACTCCATGTACTCGAGCTTCTGCTGGCCATCGACGTCCGCGTATTCGGCGCGCGGCCAGTCGTACGGATCGGTGTTGGGCTCGTTCCCGTAGATGAGCGAGCCGAAGCTGGCCGCGCCCTCCGGGTTGAGCATGAGGTAGCCCGGGAGCGTCTTGCCCACGGAGTTGGAGGCCCATTTCACGCGGATGTACTCGCGCTCGTGCCACTCACGATCCGAGGCGTTCTCGTCGATCGTGTTGCCCTGCTCGCCCGTGCGAGGGTCGTAGCCGCGCTGGATGTCGAAGTGGCTCTCGATCGCGTACACGACGATCGGCGCGCCGTAGTACCGCTGGCCACCGACGCACGTGCCGTTCTCGCACCACTTCGTGGTGGTGCCGCTCGGCTTCGAGGCCTCGTCGATGCTCTGGTCCTGCCCGGGGATCAGCGGGTAGGCGCGGTACCCGACCAGGTTGTTCTCCTGGATCTCCCAGACGACCTTCTCGAGGTCACCGGTCTCACCGGTGAAGGTGAACCCGGTGGTCGCGGGCGTCTTCGTGACCGTATTCCGGATGTACCAGACACCGTCGAGCAGGTCCGCCTTCTTCACGTAGTTCGGCTGCACGTAGACGATGTCGCCGTTGTTCTGGGCGCAGGCCGCCGCGAACAAGGCGAGGGCAGCAGCCGCGAACCAGCGGAGATGCATCCGGTTCATGATTCCTCCTGGAGGGGTTCTGCGATTCATCACTGAGGTCGTATCCAAAGGCTTTGGGCTAGTACTGGGCAGAGAGGCTGAGCGAGTAGCTCGTCGCGCTGTTCTCCTGCCGCCCGAACGCGAAGAAGGGGAAGGCGAACGACTTGTTGTCGTTCGTCTTCGGGCTCTGCTCGGTGCTCATGTCGAAGGAGACGGCGAAGTTCTCGGTGAGGGCGTAACTGGCCTCGATCGAACCGCTCATGAGGTCAGTCTCGCCCTGGCCGGCGACGACGCGTTCTCCGTTCTGGTCCAGCTTCGTCGAGGCGAACTCGTCATCCGTCGGCAGTCCCGGCTTCACCCGCTTGGCGAGGCCGAACCCGATCCCCAGCGACAGCTTCTCCGTCGGACGGTAGCTGACGCTGGCGATGGCGGACAGGCTGTACAGGTTCTGGAGACCGCCCACACAGTGCAGGTCGTCGGTTCGGCACAGGAACAACTGGTTCTGCTGCTGATCGACGATGTCGTGTGCACGATTCAGGGAGGGACCAGGGGGGCCGGCAAACCACCCCCTCGAGGCACTGACGCTCACAGTTGCGACGACCTGCGAACCGAAGCTGCGGAACGCGGTCACGCCGACCGAGGTCGAGGTGATCATGTTCTGCCAACGGCTCGCCAGCGAGATGGGAACGATCAGGTTGACGGACGGGGTCAGGCTGATCCCGGTGATCTTCTCGGTGAACACGCCCGGCGCGGAGAGCCCGAGTCGGATGTCGCCCCAGCTGAACCGGCGAGCGGCGGCGTTGTCCGGGAGCGAGTACTCCATGGACAGGTTTCCCATCGCCGTCGAGGAGAGGCGGACGCCGCCCACCTCGAACCCGTAGATCGCGCTCATCCGCAGCGCCGCGCCGACGTCGGTCAGCATCTCCGCGTTGCCCGGATCGACGAAGCCTTCGAGGGTGCCCTGCCCCACCGAGTGGATCAGGCTGGCGCCGTAGAGGAAACCACCGCGGCGCTGGAGTTCCTCGGTGGTGGCGTTCACCGTGCTGGTGGCGCTCGCCGTGGCCTGTGCGCCGTCACCCGCCGGCTCGGGCGTCTCTGCCGCGGCCGAGGTGGACTGCTCCGCGGCCGGCGCCGCAGTCTGCGCGGGGGCAGCAGCCGGCGCATCCTGCGCGACAGCGACCGCGGGAACAGCGACCAGGATCAGGACTGCGGTGAGCACTTTCCTCAATTCAGCACCTCCACGGACCTACAGCCCTGCTGCACGCCGCAAGGACCGCGACCGTTCAGCAACTATCATTCCATCGCACAAAAAGGCGCTGGAGCGGATGCAAATCGTTGATTTGACGGGACTTTCCTTGACGCCGACGGGGCCGGGGGCGCGCTCCGCTTCAGGTCGCCAGGTGCAGCCTGTTAGTGAATCGATCAGCGAGAGCGCGTACACCGACATGAAACCGTCACTTCCCGTGCGCTCAGTTGTCTCAAGCGTCGAGAGAAAAGAGCGGCGGTTAGTAGCACGCGACCTGAACAGGGATCAACGCAGGGCCCCTCGGTGGGGTAGGCCCGGATACGTGAAGCTGGGAGTGCCGCTCACCCCGGAGCAGCGCCCGCATCCTTATATATAGCTGTCCAGGTGTGGGGCTCAGACCTCGTCCGTCCGGGCGCGGAGCAGACGCTCCAGACGCTCGGGTTCGATCCGGACGACCATCGTCTTCTCCCGGGTGTAGGTGACCTGCCCCGGTCCTGCCCCCTTCGGCTTGCGGACGAACTTCGCCTGGGTCCAGGCGACCTCGCCGCGGGGTTCGCCCTTGCGCTGCGAGTGGTGGTGGGCGAGGTGCGCCGCGTCGATCAGCGCCTCCTGGGGCACCTCGACATTCTTTTGGCCGGCGAGGATCACGTGCGAGCCGGGAACGCCGCGCGCGTGCAGCCACACGTCGAAGGGACGGGCGATGTGGAAGGTGAGCTCGTCGTTCTGCTCGCTCCCCTTCCCCACCAGGATCCGCGCGCCGCCGTAACCACGGTACTCCTTGTACGGCTTCGCGCGCGGGGGCCCCTTCCGCTTCGGTGCGGCGAGCACTTCGACGTTCTCCAGCAGCGACTCCGGGTCGCGCTCGCGCATCGCCTCCAGCTCCGCCTTCACCTGATCGCGCTCCTCCTCCAGCTCGACGAGTCGGCGCAGCGCGTGATCGCAGCCGCGGCTCAAGCGCCGGTACTGGTGGAAGTGCCACTCCGCCTCTTCCTTCGGCGTGCGCTTCGGATCGAGCGGGACCTCGACGTCGCGCGGGCCCTCTTCGGTGTACTCGGTGAGCGTCACCGTCCGCGCCCCACGAGGGATCCGGAACAGGTTCTGGCTGATGAGCTCGCCGAGCGCGCGGTGTCGCTCCGCGTCCGGACCGCGCGAGGCCTCGGCCTCCACCTTCAGCATCGTGCGTTCGACGCGTGAAAGCCGCGCCTTGAGCGGCGCCATCAACCGACGGCGGATCTCGTCGGCGCGTCGCTGCTGTTCTCGTGGGCCGAAGAGCTGCTCGGCCGCGGTGGCGTACGGAAGCGGCGTCTCTTCGCGTTCGGGCGTTGCGAGTCGCGAGGGCGCGTCGTCCGGTGCAGCGTCTTCGTCGCGCGGCTGCCAGGTCGTGCCGGGCCGGGTGCGCTCGCCCTCCAGGACCGATGCCGCGAGCACGCGATCCTCTCCGTCGACCAGCAGCAGATTGCCGCCGGTGCCACGCAGCTCTCCGAGCAGCGATCGCTTCAGCCCCCGATGCTCCAGCGAGATCCGCACCCGCCAGGGCGCGTCGTGAAACACGCCGACGACCTTCACGCCGATGAGTTCCTGTCTCAACCAGCGTTGAAACGCCGACGGTTCGCCCGGCGCGGGGAAGCGCGCGTCGGCAACGGAGAGCCGCGCGACCCCGGGCTCCGCGGAGAGACAGAGGAGCACCGAGCGACCCGGCAGCCGGACCTCGAGGTAGCCGAGGCGGGGCAGCGGCGCCCAGGCCTTCTGCACGAACGCGCCGGAGAGCGAGGCGTTCAACTCGCGGCAGACCAGCTCGAGCTCGGAGGGGCGCAGCGACATGAGGAGGCTCCGGAATCGGCATAGGGGGCTGAAGGTTTAGCCCTTCAGCTCCCCTGCCACACCACCGGACATGCGGGTCCGCATCCGGCGGTTCGGTTGGTTGAGGTTATGCGGCAAGCCGCGGCAATCCGTGCTTGTC
>JBAWAM010000499.1:0-2910 GCA_049589315.1 Myxococcaceae bacterium | reverse complement strand
TCGTAGAGCGCGCGGTTGCTCGCGAGCATCGCCTGGAGAGACGCCGCATCGCTGGCCGTCCGCAGGATGCTCAGGTGCCACGCGACGGATTCAGCGGGCAGGGGATAGAGCGGGCGGTTCATCGGCGCGGTGTTCACCGGGTACAGCAGCACGGGGCCCATGCCCGTGTCCGCCGGGGTGAGGTTGGCGATGAAGGGCGCGATGTAGTCGCGGACCCGCGAGCTCGGCACGTAGACGGTGAGCCACGGGTGCGGAAGGTCCCACAGGCCGACCTGTCGCAGGAATGCGAGGCCCGCGTCGAGCCGGTGTTGCCACGCCTGGTACGTGTGCAGGGCCACCTGGCGCGAGGCCACGTCGTCGGAGAGTCCGGCGAGCAGCGCAGTGGCATCCGGCGCAGCGGGAGGGGTGAAATAGCTCACGGCCTCGACCATGTAGCGCCAGCCGCTGCCCGACGCGTTCGGCACCACCTGTCCCTGCAGGTACTCGAAACGGCGCTGGGCGAGCAGCGTCTCCTGATCCCGCACGTACGCGTCGAGGTCGTCATAGTAGAGGCTGTACGCCTGCGCGTGCGTCGGAGCGGGCACGAGCTTCACCGTCGCGCGGACGATGATTCCGCACTGGCCGAGCCCCGCGAGCACCGCGTTGAACAGGTCGGGTCTCACGCGGGGAGAGCAGACGACCTTGTCGCCCCTGCCGGTCACCACCTGGAGCTGGAGCACCTGGTCGATCTGCAGCCCATGGCGGTGGGTGGTCCCACCCAGTCCTCCGACGCTGAGCGTGCCGCCGACAGTGAGCTCCTGGAAGTCCGTGAGCACCGGCGGAGTCAGCCCCTGCGCGAGCGTCGCGGCGAGCAGCTGGGCCCAGGAGACACCGGGGTCGACCACTGCGGCGTCGCCGTCGATCCGGTGGATGGTGTTGAGCACCTCGGAGTCGACGATGATGCCGCCTTCGGCCTGTGCCTGCCCCAGACAGGAGTGTCCGTGTCCGCGCATGGCCACCTTCAATCCGTGGCGACGCGCGAACTTCACCATCTTCACGATGTCCTGGACCGAGCCGGGCTTCAGCACCGCGAACGGCGTGCGGTGGACGATGTGACCGAAGTCGTCTCCGAACGCCGCCTTCGTCGCCTCGTCCGTGAGCAACTGCCCGACCAGAGAAGGGATCCCCGCATGTCCGGGCGATGCGCTCGCTTCGGTCACCCACGACCGCGTCCGCAGGTCGAACCCGAGGACCACTGCGCCGGCGACACTGCCCTGCAACAACCTTCGTCGTGAAACGGTCTGACCCATTGCACTCCCTCCCTTTGTTGGAGACTTCCTTCGCTCAGCGCTGTGGTCGGGCTCCGTCGGCGGGCAGCGTCACCGTGAAGGTCGCGCCTTCGTTGGGGACGCTGTGCACGTCGATGCTCCCTCCGAGCCGCGTGACGATCTGCCGCACGATGTAGAGCCCGAGACCGAGACCGCCATACTCGCGGACGGACACGGCGCGCTCGAAGCGCTCGAAGATCTGCGAGATGCGGTCGGGTGGGATGCCGATGCCGTGGTCCTTCACGACGAGGCGGGCGCCAGCGTCCTCCGCCGTCACGGTCACCTCGATGGGTTCGCCCGAGCCGAACTTGATCGCGTTGGACAGGAGATTCGTGACCACCTGTTCGATGCGGAGGCGATCCCAGTTCCCGGTCACGTTCTCGCAGCGGAGGTCCACTGCGCAGCTCGCGCGCGAGAGCTCTGCGCTCATGCGCTCGATGACGTCCCGGGTGACGCAGCCCAGGTCCACCGGCTCGAGCTGCAGGTGAAGCCGGCCGAACTGGATCCGCGAGACGCTGAGCAGCTCCTCGACCAGCGCGCCCAACCGCTTCGTTTGACGGTCCGCGAGGCGCAGCGCCCGCTCCGTCGCCTCCGGGGTTCGGGAGAGCTGTCCTCCCAGGAGCCCCTCCAGGGTGATGCGGAGCGCCGCCAACGGCGTGTTCAGCTCGTGCGCGGCGATGGAGAGGAACTCCTCCCGCACCCGGATCGCCTGCTGGGATTCGACCAGGGCGCGGGCGCGCCCCAGCTCGGCGAGTCGCTGCTCGGTGATGTTGCGGATGAAGGCGGTGGTGTGCGTCTTCGAGGGGACCAGCCGCGCTTCGTAGATCTTCTCTCCCGTCGGCATCGAGAGCGTGTACTCGATGGTCACCAGCTCTCCGGTGTCGATGGACTTCTGGACCGCCTCGAGCACCATCCCTGCGAGCGCCGGCTCCATGACCTCGGTGATCTTCTTCCCGAGGAAGACCTCCGGCGGCGCGTAGAGCTCGAACCTGTCGTGGGCGCGGTACTGCAGGAACGTCCCGTCGCGGCTCATGCGGAAGTACACGTCGGGGAAGTTGGTGATCAGCGCCTCGAACTCCTCCGCGGTGTGCCTGTACTCATTCAGCGTTCGCTGCGCCTGGGTGACCTCGAAGGAGATCCCGAGCAGTCGGGGTGATTCACCGTCCCGCTGGATGCGCTGAAGTTCGGTGCGGAAGGAGCGGGGCTGGCCGTCCTTGGAGGCATCGGTGTGGAATTCGACCCGAGGTGCGCCACCGGCCTCGACGGAACGGCAGCAGGACACGAAGGCGCCGTCCTTCAGCCAGTGCGAGATCCGCGCCTGCCAGGGCTCACCGGGATGCACCGACAGCAACTGCAACGACGAGGCCTCCGCCTCCCATGCGACCGCGCTTGACTCCCGCAGAAAATCCATCGAGCCCCCTGGAACAGCATGCCAGAGGGCGATGCGGGACTGTATTGAACACTGCAATTGCCGCCGCAGCCGTTTCGACCTGAGCGCTATTTTTCAGCGGGATTGGCGGCCCTTCCGAGTGAGCACACATAGACCGTTTTCCCGGGTCGTGCGTTTGATCGCTCATGCGTGCCCTCATCCCGCTCTTTCTCC
>JBAWAM010000498.1:0-11884 GCA_049589315.1 Myxococcaceae bacterium | reverse complement strand
GGTGAACGATGCGTTCCCCTTCAGGGGGGCATCGACCAGGCCCCAGGCCGAAAGCGCCGCGACCGGGAACTCCTGGAACGAGCCCTCGAGCCGCACCGGCGTCTCCAGGAACATCCGGCCATTCACGGGCTCCCTTAGGAACTGCGCCGCGGTGAACGGCGTCTGGAGCAGCACATGGCTCTTCCCGCCCATGGACGTGAGGTCGATGCGGGCGACGAGCTTCCCGTCTGGACTGCTCTCCGCGACCAGCTGGAGATCGCCCACCGGCCCGGACGCGTGCTTCACCTCGTCTCCGTCGACCTCGACGCGGACGCGGGGCTCCGCAGCCGTCCCGGAGATCTTGATCCTGGCCGACGCCACTCCGGTCAGCCCCGGGTCGGTTCCGAGCGCGGAGAACAGCGCGTCGAGCCTCGTCGGCTCCACGGACACATCGAGCGCCAGCGGTTCGCGCGTCCCCTTCTGCAACCCGGTGATCGGCGCGTCGAACGAGCCCTTCACCTCTGCCGTCAGCCCGCGCGCAGACAGCTCTCCGTGGACCCGATCGTTGGCGTAGTGCGCATCCAGCACGAGCTGGAGCTCGCGGATTTCGTCGATCGCGCCGTCGTGGAGCGTCACCTTCGCATCGACGCGTGGGCGCCGGGTGGTTCCGTGCACGCTGAGCTGCGCATCCAGCGCTCCGCCGAGCCCCAGCGATTCGGGGACGAACGCCTTCGGTAGGCGGTCGAGGAGGAGTTGCTCGACCCGGGCTTCCGCCTCGAGCTGGGTTCCCCGGATTCCACCCGAGAGGACCAGGCGCTGCCCGGACGATTCGAGCGCGAGCTCGTCGACCAGGATGCGACCGCCCGCGAGTGTCAGGCGGGTGGGGCGCTCGAGCGTCCAGGTCGCCTCCGGATATCGCAGACGAAGGTCGGCGAGCGCGAACCCCTGTCGGTCCGCATCGAGCGTTCCGCGAAGGTGCAGCTCGATCTCGTTGAAGCCTTCGGCGGTGACGTCTGCCGTGAGCTCGCGGCCTCGGGTCACCAACGCGGTTCGGACGTTGTAGAAGCTCCGCTCCCCCAGCTGCAGCGTTCCGGCCCTGAGATCGGCGTCCGAATCGAGCGGGCGACGCACGTCGGGCAACGTGCCTTCGAAGGCGAGGTCACGAACGGCGAAGTCCGTGTACTGGAGCGTCGGGAACCGGCCCTGCAGCGAGACGCCGGGGTGCTGAGGCGGACCTTCGACGACGAAGGAGAGCGTGCCCTTGCCCGACACCGGAATGCCCTTCGGGTCCGCGATCCGGCCGAGCGTCCTGCCCATCCGCGCGAGGTCCTGCGCGTGCAGCGATCCGGACAGGCGGATCCGCTCGGGCGTTCCGCTGCCTTCCGCAGTGAGCGACGCACCGGGGAGCTTCACGTCCAGTCGCGACAGCTCGAAGCGCCCCTCCTTCGCGTGCCCTCGAAGCTCGACAGGACCGAACGCCTGACCGTCCAGGGAGGACTGGGGGATCGTCAGCTCGACGTTTCCATCGAGCGACTCCAGCGAAGTTCCGCCGCCCGACGCCAGCAGGCGGAGCGATAGCTTCGAGACCGGCCCCTTCTCCACCAGCTTCGAGAAGTCGAGCTCGTCCGCTTCCACGCGCAACTCGTCTGCGCGCAACCGGTAGAGGTCCACGATGCCCGCGACGCGACGCGCCGCATCGGCCGCTTTGCCGTCGAGTGAAAGCTTCGCCCTTCCGGCGCGTTGGTCGAGCTTCCCTGTCACAGAGAGATCCGCGACCAGCGGGTACTTGGGAAGAAGGGCGCGCGCCGCGGCATGCGGGACCTCGAGTCGGCTCAGCGTCGCGCTCGCGTTCTCGAGATCCTGCGCGGTGCCCGTAGCCTCGAGCTGGATCCCGGCGACCTCCAGCTTCACGTCGGCCTGCCCTGGCGCCTGGTGCGTATCCAGGGTCGCGACGAGCGAGAGGGGCCCTTCGGTGGGTTGAGTGAGCTGCCCACGAAGCTCGAGGGTCGACTGGAGGCGCCCGCCCGGATTCGTGAGGAGAAGCCCGCCCTTCACCGTCAGCTCGTTCACGTGGAAGCGGCGGGCGAGCGCGTCGAGCTCCGACTGATCAAAGTCGATCTGACCGCCCTCGAGCTCGAGCTCGCGTATCCGGACGACCAGACCGGACTCACCCGACGGCTTCTCCTCTGGAGGGCTGTCCTTCGTCACCGCGCGCAGCAGATTGAGCCCCCGGCCGTCGAGCGCGAGCCTCAGCTCCGGTCGGATGATGCGCACGCGTTGGAGGTTCACCTCCTTGTGCAGGAGTGGCCGCAGCGCGAGCGAGGCCTCCAGGCGCTCGACCTTCGCCACCACGTCCCCCTCGGGATCGCGCAGCGTCACTTTCGTCAGGGCGATAGACGTTCCGGCGAGGTCGATTCCCTCCAGCTCGAGCTCGCCCGGGATCGCCTCGTTGACGAGCGGGAGGAGGCGCGAGAGCAGCAGCTTCTCGCCCGGGCCGCTCGAGGCAAGGGCCAGGAGCACGCCGATCAGCCCCACCACAGCGCCCACGGCGATGAGGAGGCCGAGGGCGAGTCTTCGCGCCCAGCGCCTCAAAACGCCTCCCCGATCGAGATGTGGAGCGCGCACGCCGGCTCCGGGTTGTCGTAGGGGCCGCCCTGCTTGTCGCCGATGCCGAAGCAGCCTCCGCCCGGTGGCGGGAGGAGGTTCAAGTCCGGTTCGAAGTGCGCAACCGTCGGCGGCCTCCCGAACGGCAGGCGGTACGCGAAGTCGACGCGGATCGGACCGACCAGGGTCAGGTAGCGCATGCCAATGCCCACCGAGGTCTGGAGGTTCCGACCGAAGTACGCGGGGGCGTTGCGCACGTTGAGGTCTTCGGTGGCTTCGTCGTTGCCCAGCGTGTTGAAGCCGGTGTCTACGAACAGCGCCAGCGCGAAGTCGTCGTTGAGCTTGTAGCGCGCCTCGACGGAGCCCTCGAAGAGGCGCTCGCCGCCCATGGGAATCAGCTCACCACGACTGCCCGGCTCGGGCCTGTCAGCGTTCGGTCGGACGAGCAGCAGCGGCGAGAGGCGTCGGTTGCTGAAGCCTCGCACCGAGTTCCCGCCGCCCGCGTAGAACCGCGACACCAACGGGCTCTCCTCGTTGGACAGGAGCGTTCCGGCCCTGAGCCGGAAAGCGAAGGTGAGCCGGTCCTCCGGAAGCATCGAGGTGTAATAGCGCGCCTCCGGCAGGATCCGGGTGTACGGGAACGAGCCGCCCAGGATCCCGCCACCGAGCTGCACGCCCAGCGAAAGGTAGTACCCGCGCGTGGGCTCGATGGCGTCCGGCTGCCCCAGATGGTTCCTGCGCCGGTCCCACTCGATCTTCGGCTCGATGAAGGAGAGCGTGCAGTTCTCAGCGCACTTGAGCCCGAGGAGGCGCGAGGCATCGCCCTGGAACGCGTTTCCGGTCAGGAACTTGTACGCCTCGAAGTTGTACGAGACCTGGGCGATGACGCTGGGGTGGGGCGTCCAGACAAGGCCCGTCTCCGCCCGGCCGCCCAGCATCTCGTAGCCCTGCTCCGGCCGGAACTCGCCCTGGAGGGCCGCGAAGTAACGCATCGTGGGCAGGACGACGCGAGGCTGGGAGAACTCCGCCGAAATCGAGGCGAGGGGGAGGCTCTTCTCGAACTCCGTCGGATCGTCGAGGACGACGTCCCACACGTTCGGAAGGAACGCCCAGCCGACCTTCAGCTGCGTCTGGAGCGAACGCAGGCCGCCGAAGAAATCGCGGTCGATGTATTCGGCCAGGGCGCGGGCTTCCTGCCGTGACTGGTCCAGGCCGAAACCGACGCCTGCGCGCAGGGTGTGGAACGGCGCCTCGCGGACGTCGACGATGACCGGCACGATCCCCTTCGCGCGGTCGGGAATGCCCCGGTTCACCTTCACGCCGCCGAAGACGCCCATCTTGAAGACACGGGACTGGGCCTCCGCGAGCGCACTCTCGGAGTACCACTGTCCCTCGACGATGGCCCCGTGCACCTGCTCGAGGATCTGCTTGTTGGGCACCTTCGCGTTCGCGTCCGGGGCGACGAAGGTCCTGCCGAACTTGAACCGCGGCCCGGGCTCGAGGCGGAGCTCGACGATCGCCTCGCGCGTGTCCACGTCGATCTGGACCGATCCGTCCGGCTCCGCCGCGTCCGCAAAGCCCAGCTCGCGCAGGTTCGTCAGGAGCTGCGACTTCACCTCGACCCAGTGCTGTTCGAGGAAGATCTCGCCTTCCCGCAGCGGGAAACGATCGAGCAGCCGCGCGCGTTGATCGGGCGTCAGCGCGTCCAGCCCGTGGATGCGGACCTCCTTGATTCGCGTGGGCTCACCTTCCTGGACGCGCACCCGGAGCGACACCCCGTCGCCCTCGGTGAGGACCTCGTCCTCCAGCACCCGCGCCTGGTAATAGCCGCGCGATTCGTAGAGCCGTTGGATGCGGCGGAGGTCCGCCTGCCACGCGTTGGCGTCGAACCAGGAGCGCTCCTGCCACGGCCACAAGGGCTGCTCGCTGGTGAGGATGCGTGCCTTGATCTCCCCTTCAGGGACCTGCTTCGTCCCCTCGATCCGGATGTCCTGGATGAGTGGCTGATCCTTCTTCTGCGTGGTCGCGCACCCGGCCATCCACGCGAGCGCACACAGCGCCCACGCACCGGACGCGAAGCGCGCCCATGTGGCCCCACGTCGGAGGAGGACAGACACGGCGCGGTTGTAGCCGAAGCGCTTGAGGAACACATCGACTGACACGAGCGGGTGACGTGGACGCGTCATGCCCGCCCGCCTGCCCAGCCCTGTGTCATTGCGGCGCAGCACCCGTTCGACGCACGTCGACTCGGCCCATTCGAAGTCCAAACGCTTGCTCGTTCGCTGGGGAGGGGAGTGATCCGGGCGAGGGTGGAAAACCCGTCAACGTGCCCGACCTTGAGATCGAGGAGATGACGTCATGCCGCGCACAGACGAGGTGGAGGAGCTCCACGAGGAGATGAACAAGTCACTCCAGGTCGACCCCATGTCGGAGGAGGAGTTCGACGACGCCGAGGAGGAGCTCGGCGAAGGCTTCGAGCACGCCGCGAGTGCCGAGGAGCTGCGGCACGGGCTCGGCGGGCACCATGAGGAGACGGGGCCGGAGCGCTCTCAGGGCAGCACAGCAAGGAGGAGGTAGAGATGGCCGAAGGCAACTGGGGAAACTGCAAGCAGTGCAAGTACTTCGGGAGCAGGGAGAGCACGCCCGATGACACGGACGCCGCGCGGTGCCTGCAACCGGAGCTCTCGAAGTTCGAGCTCAAGGTGTTCGGCGCCAGCGGGTGCAATGAGTGGGAGCTGCGGCCGGCGTTGGTCGAGCCGGTCCAGGAGCAGCCAGGCGCCTAGCGTGCACGGGCGGGGTGGTGCGAGAAGGGGGCGTGGCCTCGAGAAGAGCTCTCTGCTCGTTCTGTCACCGCCGGCCAACGCCCCTTCCGCGCGAGGTGAAGTAACCGATCGCGTCGGGCGGCGGGTGACATCGCAGCAACCGTCTCGCCAAGTCCGTGCAGCACCCGACGGCGCCGCAGAGCGTCAAAGTCCGCGTGGCAACGCTCAGCGCCTCGCGTTCTCCGTCAGCCTGGAGATCAGCGCCGCCGCCTTGCGCGGCTCCGGCTTCGAGAGCAGCTCCGAGGCGTTCCACTCGATCCGGTACGCCCAGTTCGCGTCACTCATGGAACCCGGCAGGTTGATCCGATCGCGCGTCCCGAGCACGTCCTGCCAGGGCAGCACGACCAGATCGCTCCCCGAATTCTCCGCCGCCGCGAGGAGCGCCTCGTGGATCCTCGGCGTCATCTGGTTGGAGAGCTCCACGCCCTGGAACTCCGGCCACGCGCGCGCCACCGCCTCATGCTCCTGGTGGGGAATGGACTCCCACCACTCCGCGACGGTGTCCGTATCGTGCGTCCCCGTCGTGGCCAGGGACACCGCCGGGTACTGGTTCGGGTTCCGGTAGTTCCCGCCATCGCGCTCCCAGCGCATGACCTTGTAGCCGGGCAGGCCCAGACGCTGGAGCGTCTCGCGCACCCAATCCGGGATGACCCCGAGGTCCTCCGCGATGACCGGCGCGCCCTCCGAGAGGATCCTGCAGTGCAGCTCGCCCAGCCGCCTGTGCTGTTCTTCGTTCGGCGGAATGAACCTCCCCGTCGGCGTGTGCTCGTCGCGGATCCACTGCCGGAAATACCCGACCACGTGATCGACCCGCCGGAGGTCGTAATAGGACGCCGCCTTCTTCGCGCGGAAGCGCAGCCAGGCGTAGTCGTCCTTCTGCATCGCCTCGAAGTCGAAATAAGGAAGGCCCCAGTCCTGGCCGGTGGCCGAGAAGTCATCGGGCGGGACACCCAGCCGGGCATCGCGCCGCAGGATCGTCGGGTTCGCCCAGACGTCCGCGCTGTCCTGGCCGATGATGAAGGGCTCGTCGCCCGCGAGGAGAATGTTCCGCTTCGCTGCGGAGGCACGCACCTGGTTCCACTGATCGTGGGCGAGCCACTGCTGCCACGTCCGGAAGAGCACCTCACGCGAGAGCTTCGCGCGGGCCTGCGACAGCGCGTTGTGTTCGCGGTTCCGCAGAGGCTCCGGCCACTCCCACCACGGCTGGTTCTCGTAGCGATCGGACAGCGCAGCGAACAACGAGTACGTCTCCAGCCAGCCGCTCTCCGCCTCGGCCCAGTGCTTGAAAGCATGCGCGCGCGGCGTGTCGTTGAGCCAGTGATCGCGCTCGAACTGGTCGAACGCCCGGCGGAGCACCGCGCGCTTGAGCGGAAACACCAGGTCGTAGCGGACGCGCGGCGCGGCGCGGGCCTCGTCGAGCTGGCGCTTCTCGTCCTCGGTCAGCGAGTCGAAGCCGCCGTGCTCGACGAACTCCGGCAGGGCATGCAGGTCGATGAAGAGCGGATTCAGGCCGAACGCGCTGCGCGTGGCATACGGGCTCGGATCGCCCGGAGCGGTCGGCAGCAGCGGCAGGAACATGATCATCCGCTGCCGCGCCGCCTGCATCCAGTCGAGCAGGCCGTCAATCGCACCGAAGTCGCCGATGCCGAAGTCGGTCTTCGAGCGAAGAGAGAAGAGAGGAAGCAGGATCCCGGAGAGCCGTCCTATGGAGGGCATAATTAGGACGAACATGTACCACGTGACCGGGGGAGGCCAGAACTTCGCCATCGAGCGTGAGACCCGTTGCACGTTCGAACAGCCTGGACGACCTTGACGGGCGTGCGACTTCCCCGCGAGTTCTACGATCGCTCGACCCTGACCGTCGCGCGCGAGCTGCTTGGAAAGGTGCTCGTCCTCGACGAAGGGGGACACCGCCGGGCGGGGCGCATCGTCGAAACCGAGGCGTACATCGGGGAGCACGATCTGGCCTGTCACGCCGCCAGGGGCCGGACCGCACGCACGGAGGTGCTGTTCGGGCCCCCCGGCATCGCGTACGTGTACCTGATCTACGGGATCTACAACTGCTTCAACGCAGTCACCCGGGCAGAAGGGCTCGCGTCGGCCGTGCTGGTCCGCGCGCTCGAGCCACTCGAAGGTTTCGACGCGCACGCGCGCACCAACGGCCCCGGGAAGCTGTGCCGGGCCATGGGAATCACGCGGGAGCACAACCGGCTCGACCTGCTGGGCGACCGCCTCTTCATCGAGCACGCGCCGCACGTCCCCGCGCGAGACATTGCCCGGGGTCCGCGCATTGGCGTCGACTACGCCGGCCCCTGGGCAGAGAAGCCGTACCGCTTCTGGATTCGGGACAATCCGCACGTCAGCCGCAAGCCGCCGCGCCGGCCCGCGCCCGTCCGGTGATCAGTGCAGCGGATGTTCCTCGTAGCGCGTCCAGGCAGGCTCCTCGCCTTCGGCGAACCCGGTGAGCTGGGCCATGCGACTCGACGAGGAATCCCAATATTCGGCGAGTGTGACCTCCACCCGGAGCAGGGCAAGGTCCGGTGAATCGACCCCGTCCGGAAACCAGGCCTTCAGCACCGGCGTCCACAGCTCGGTGGCCTTCTTCCGATCGCGCACCAGCCTGCCCGCGCCCGACACCGAGACGTACCGGTTGTCTTCGGGCGAGGCGTAGGCGACGTTCACGTGGCGCTCGTTTTCGACCTGCAGGATCTTGTGGGATGCCTCGCTGGTCACGAACCAGAGCACCCCGTTTTCGCTGCCGCGCTCCAGGGCGGCCATGGGACGGCAGCGCAACGCCCCGTCCTCGTCGACCGTCGTGAGCATGGCGACCCGGATGCCCCGGATGAGCGCGTTGAGCTTGTCGACCGCCTGCTCGAACCTGTCGCTGGACATGGAACCCACTCCTTTTCCGGGAAGGCTATGCACGAGATCGGATGGCTGACCGGCCGGGCGGACTGCTCGGACGCTCAACTGTCGAAGGAGGTTTGTGATTGACCGCTCCCGGCCTTGTTGAAAGCTTCGCGCCGGCCATGGCTCCGGAGGCGAACCAGGACGAAGATCGCGAACTGCTCCTCCGCGCACAGGCGGGTGAGATCGAGGCCTTCGAAGTCCTCGTGGAGCGACACCAGGACGCTGTGTACGGGGTGGCGTTCCGGATCCTCCGCAGTCCGGCGGACGCGGCGGAGGTCGCCCAGGAGACCTTCCTCTCCGCGTATCAGCACCTCCCTGAGTTCCGGGGAGAGGCGGCATTCGGCTCGTGGGTTCACCGGATCGCCGCGAACCAGTCGTTGATGCGCCTGCGGCACCAGAAGGTGGCCGAATCGGCCGTGGAGGAGCTTCGCACGCCCGAATTCAACGAGCGCGGCAGCCTGGCCGAGGCGCCGCGCCCCGACTGGGCAAGGGACGCGGAGGGTCAGGTCCTCGACGCCGAGCTGCGGCGGGCGATCGAGCAGGCGACCGATCGCCTCCCCGAACTCTACCGTCAGGTCTTCCTCTTGAAGGACGTCGAGGGACTGAGCTACGACCAGATAGCGGAAATCACCGGGGTTTCCGTGCCGGCCATCAAGAGCCGTCTCCACAGAGCCCGCCTGGCACTCCGGGAGGCCATCGAGGCCTTCTATAAAGAAAAGTCGTGAAACGCCGGCGCCCCGGCCGCATCTGATGATCCGCCGAATGTTCTCCTGCAAGGAAAGCATCCAACTTCTGGTCGACTACCTCGATGGGGACATGACCCCCGAGGAGCGCCAGCACCTCGAAGAGCACCTCGCCGGGTGCCCTCCGTGCGTGGAGTTCGTACGGGCCTATCGGGCGACCAGCGGGATGTGCAAGAAGGCGCTGGCCGCGCGGATGCCGGAAGAGCTCTCGGGCAAGCTGCACGAGTTCCTTCGCGCGAAGATCGGGAAGAAGTAGCTGCGGATGAACCTGAAGAACCTGTCGATCGAAGAGCTCGAGGCGGAGCTCGCACCGTGGTCGCCCTCCCGCACGGCGGTGCTGAAGACGTTCGCGCGCGTGTTCGCCCATGGCGCGCAGACCGTGGACGACCTGTTGACGTCGCCCCAGGTGCCTCGTCGCGTGCTGGACGCGCTGGCGGAGAGGGCCGAGCTGCCGAAGCTGTCGATCGTCGAGCGCCGGCGGGCCAACGACGGGTTCGTGAAGTACCTCTTCGAGTCGCCGCTCGGCGGGCGCGTCGAGGCCGTGCGGATCCCGATCTTCGACGAGAAGTACATCGTCTGCATCTCGTCGCAGGTGGGATGTGCGCTGGCCTGCGACTTCTGCATGACCGGGAAGATGGGGTTCAAGCGGAACCTCCAGACCTGGGAGATCGTGGACCAGGTCCTGCAGATCCGCGCCGAGGCGGATCGCCCGGTTCGCGGGGTGGTGTTCATGGGGATGGGGGAGCCGCTGCTGAACTACCGGGAGACCATCCGGGCTGCGCAGATCCTCTGCCATCCGGCCGGCCTGTCCATCTCCGGCAAGTCGATCAGCTTCTCCACTGCGGGCGTGGTGCCGGCGATCCGGAAGTACATCCGCGACGACCATCCGTACCGGCTGTGCTTCTCTGTGACCTCGGCGATCCCGGAGAAGCGGGTCCAGGTCATGCCGGTGCAGAACGCGAATCCGTTCGAGGACTTCGTCGAGGTCATCCGCGAGTACGCCACCGAGCGCCGCGAGCGCGCGATGATCGCCTACGTGATGATCCGGGGGTTCAACACCGGCCGCGAAGACGCGGAGGCGCTGAGGGACGTGTTCGCGGGGATCCCCATCAAGGTCGATCTCATCGACGTGACCGATCCGACCGGGCGCTATCTCCCGCCGGAGCCCGAGGAGCTGAAGGCGTTCCGAGACCACTTGCAGATCGTCGGCGCGCCCATCGCGCGGCGGTACTCGGGTGGCAAGGAGATCGGCGCCGCCTGCGGCACCCTCGAGGCGTCGAGCTACGGGGGCGAAGTGCTCGTTCCGCCCACTGCAGCCGCGTCCTGAGATGCCGCCGAAGAAGGCCAGACGCTCCGCTCCCGCGCGCCTCCGGTGGGGTCGGATTGCGTTCGTCGCCTTCCTGGGCGGCTGCATCTGGCTTGGCTACGAGTACGGGACCCTCCCGGATCCCGCCTCGCTGGAGAAGGAGAACCCGAAGACCACGGCGTTGATCGAGCTGCGTGCCGAGGAGGCGCGGGACGAGGGGCGGAAGCCGCGCCGCAGCCAGTCCTGGGTGCCGCTCACCCGGGTTGCTCCGCATGCGGTGGACGCGGTGCTCATCTCCGAGGATGCGCGGTTCTTCCAGCACGAAGGGGTCGATCTGACCGAAACCCGCGTCGCACTACAGGAGGCGTGGGAGCGGAAGGAGCTCGGGCGGGGCGCATCGACGCTGACGCAGCAGCTCGCCAAGAACCTCTGGTTGTCCACCGACCGCAGCCTGGTGCGGAAGCTCAAGGAGCTGATCCTCGCCCGCCGCCTCGAAGAGAAGCTGTCGAAGAAGCGCATCCTCACCCTGTACCTGAACGTCGCAGAGTGGGGCGATGGGGTGTACGGGATCGAAGCCGGTGCGCGGCGGTGGTTCGGCGTGTCCGCGGCCGAGCTGACCCCGGCGCAGGGCGCGATCCTGGCCGCCATGTTGCCCGCGCCGCGAAGGTGGACCCCCGGGTCCGGATCGAAGAATCTGCAGACCCGGGCCCTCCGGATTGTCGATCGCCTCGAGAGACACGGGCGGCTCAACCCGCAGGCTGCCGCCTTCGCCCGCAACGAGGTCACCCTTGCCCTGGAGTGATCAGGCGAACCGGAAGCGGTAGTGCGATTCGTCGTCGCCCCGGGAGAAGCCCTTGATCACCTCGTAGTCGACCGGCTTGCTCCCCAGCATCTCCAGCCCCGCCTTGATGAACCCCATCGCCGTGTACTCGAAATACACGTGCGGAACGGGCGAGCGCGTATGCACTTCGGCGACGCCATTGTTCACCGACGCGGTGAGCTCGCCGGCGGTGTAGTAGCCCTTCCAGATCGACGGCGTGAACTGGCAGAAGCGCTTGAAGTCCCCGGGCCCGTAGATCCCCTTCAGCGGACCCTCGCGCAGCGCGTACTGCCCGGATCCCTCTCCGAAGGCCCAGTAGGCGTGCACGTCATTGTCGAAGAATCGCTCGACCGTCGCATCATTGAAGGCGAGGAAGGTCTCGGCCGGAATCAGCGTCACCGGCATCACCGGCTGTTCGAAGAACGGCTCGCGTCGCGCGTACTCTTTGACGAATTTTCGCCAGGTGTCCTCGCCGAGCATCGGAATCAGCGTGTTCTGTCGAGCGAGGAATGCGACGCCTTTGACCTTCAATTCAGCCTCCAGTGCAGGACTAAAACATTCTGCGATGAGTCCTGCCCGGTTGGCGAGTCACCCTCTCAGAAAATGAATGGCGCGCTGCGTTAGCAAGCTGAGCGATGGGTCACCCCTCTTCCGTCGCCTTGATCCCCGCCTCGATCGGAACGCGCGCGAGCATCAGCCC
>JBAWAM010000497.1:0-14996 GCA_049589315.1 Myxococcaceae bacterium | reverse complement strand
ACGTCGCCGGCCCATCGAGTGACGCCGACGTAGGAATGCAGAGCCCGTTCGTGCAGAGCGAACCGGCGACGCCGCCGGCCGTCGAGGCCACGCAGGCGTCCCCGACGGGCGCTCCGGCCTCGAGCGGGCGATCGCACGCGGTGAGCGCGCCCGCGTCGGGGTGATCGAACACCGTGCAGACCGCTCCGCCGCGCTCACACTCTGCGTCCACCGCACAGGGGGTGAGCGTCTCCATGGGCAAGCAGAGCTTCGTCACGCCCGCGTCGAGGCCGAGGGCGAAGTTGCGGCAGAGGGCGCCCGCCGTGCTGCAGCCATCGTCCAAGCAGGGTTCCACGCAGACCCCTTCGCGCAACGCCCCGCCCGACGCTTCGTCCTGCACTGCGCCGCGCAGGCACAGCCGGCTCCCGCCGTCGAAGGCGCAGTCGGCGTCCCCCAGGCACTTCGCGCCGAGCTCCGTCACCGGAATCGGCCGACAGATCGGCCCAGCGGCGGCGACGTCTTCGCAGCGCTCGCCGGCCGGGCAGACCTTGAACGCGCACGTGTTCGGGACGCACTCGTCCCGACCCGGCAGGCACCCGCCGGAGGGGCACGCCGAACAATCGAAGATGGGGACGGAGCCCGACCTGCACTCCCCGTCGACACAGGAATAGCCCTCGAGGCATTCCTCGAACTCGCCACACGGCTGACCTTCGGGATCGAAGTCCAGCAGCAGGCTGCACGCGCTCATCACGAGCGCCCCGACGAGGGTGGTCAGCAGTCCGATGCGGGCGTTCATGGCTGCTTCACCGCGCCGCTCGCCGGAATGAAGGCGAGGAAGCCGCCGGTGCCCGCCGCGGCGAGCCCGACGAGGAAGGAGAGGTCCGCCATGAGGGCATATCCCGGGCCACTGACCCGGAGCTCGGCCGCGCGCGGATCGGGCTGAGGCAGTCCGCGGAGCGTCTCTGCCTCCGAGCTCGCCCGGAGCCCGAAGACGATGCCGCCCGCGAGCAGCGCCGCGCCGGTGCCGAGCAGGAGGTACCCGGTGTTCTTCCGGGTGAAGAAGCCGCGTCCCGAGCCGGTGAAGTGCGTCACCGGCCCGCCGCGACGGGGATCGTCGGTCACCAGCATCCGCGCCGCGAGCGCTCCGGTCTCCCGGAGCAGGCTGTCGTCGAGCGCCACCGAAGCCTGCGCGTGGGCGAAGTTGTGACCGTCCTCCACGTCCAGACGCAGGAACGTCACGTGCGCGCGGGAGGCGCCCGGCGCGCGTTCGACGATTCCAATGAAGAGCTGGTCGACACCGAGCGACTTTCCGAAGGTCGCTGCCGCCTGGTCACGCCCCGGGCCAAACGGATCCCGGGTGATCTCCTGAAGCACGCCCTGGTAGCGGGGCCATTGCTCCGCCTCCTTCAGGGTCAGTGCGATCACTCCCGGGCCTGACTTCTGCTGCACCAGCGCGTACCCCGCTGCCCTGGCCGTCACGTAGTGCTCGCCCGGAGCGAGGCCTGTCACGGTGACCGGGGAGACGCCGCGGAAGCTCCCGTCGACATGGACCTCGGCGCCGCTCGGGATCGTGGTGACCTCGAGCTCCGCGTCGCCCTTCCTCGCGGCAGTCCGGGCCGCCTCCGCGAACGCGATCTCGTCGGGAGGGAAGTAGTTCGGAGAGAACGTCGCCTCGGGCGCCACCGCGAGCAGCCGACGGATCTCGAGCTGCGCGGCCCGGGTCTCCCCGTTGGCCACCAGCGAGGCGATCTTCAGGGTCCAGGCGCCCGTCAGGGCCTTCATCCGCCGGGAGAGATCCGTCTGCTCGAACGCCAGCATCGCCTTCCGCGTCTCGGCGAAAGCCTTCACCGTGTCGAGCTGGTCGTACGCAGCCCGGGCGCTCGCCAGCGCCTTCTCCCCCACTTCGACGTGACGTTCCCGGACCTTCGCCTCCTCTGCATCGAGCACGTCGACCAGCTGGATCTGCTCGAAGCGCCCGGTCCGCTCGATCGCCTCACGCACCGCGAAGCCGATGCGTCCGGCGGCCTCGTCGGAGGAGGCCCCGAGCGGCACGATCAGCACCGCGATCTCCGATCGCGTCTGAGCGGGGACCACCCGCGGGAGCAGCTTCAAGGGAGCAACCGCCCACGCAGGACCTGCCGCGAGACACCCGGCGAGGCAGACCACCAGCGTGGACGACAGTACGCTGGGCTGTTTTGAACCCATCGAGTCCGCCCGGCCCTCAGCGTCTGGCGCGGTTCGATTCGAGCGCGTTCAGATAGGTCAACGCGACGCGGAGCTGGCGATCCTGGACCTTCTCGGCGACATCCCACTTCCGCAGTTCGGGCAGCGGTCGCGAAGCCGCTTCTCCGATTTTCGCCTGCTCCTCATTGCGGAAGTGCCCCTGGAGGTCCTTCTCGCGGATCACCTCGGGCTTCTTCCCCTCGGTCTCCTCGACGGTGAAGTCGGGGGTGATCCCCAGCTCCTGGATCGAGCGCCCTTTCGGCGTGTAGTAGCGCGCGATGGTGAGCTTGAGGCCCGAGCCGTCCTCCAGCTCGATCACGGTCTGCACCGAGCCCTTCCCGAAAGTCTGCGTCCCCATGACAAGCGCGCGTGCATGGTCCTGCAGCGCGCCGGCGACGATCTCCGATGCAGAGGCGCTGCCCGCGTTCACCAGCACCACCATCGGGTAGCCCGCCTCGGTGTCGCGCTCGCGGCTCTTCTCCTCGGTCGTGTTGACGCCGTTGCGGCCGCGCGTGGAGACGATGAGGAGCTCTCCCTCGAGGAAGCGGTCGCTCACGGCCACCGCCTGATCGAGCAGGCCGCCCGGGTTGTTCCGGAGGTCGAGCACGACGCCGCGCAGCTCCTTGTTGCCGTTGAGGGCACGGAGGCGGTCCAGCTCCTTGCGCAGGTACAGGTCGGTGCGGTCCTGGAAGTTCTTCACCCGGATGTGGGCGATCCCGGCGTAGAGCTCGCCCTGGACGGAGATGATCCGGATGTGATCGCGGATGATCGCGATCTCCTGCGGCTTGTTGAACCCCGGCCGCATGATGCTCAGGAGCACGCGTTTCCCGGGTGGGCCCTTCAGCCGCTTGATCACCTGGGTCAGCTCGCGCCCCTTCGTGGGCTCCCCGTCGATCGCCAGGATGTGATCTCCGGCGCGGATCCCTGCGCGCGCGGCGGGCGTGTCATCGATGGGGGCGACCACCGTGATGACGTCGTCCTTGCGCGCGATCTCGATCCCGAGCCCGCCGAACTCGCCGGACGTGTCCTCCTTCATGTCCTTGAACACGTCCGGGGGCAGGAAGACGGTGTGCGGGTCGAGCGTCTTCAACATCCCCTCGATCGCCCCGTACATCAGCTTCTTCTGGTCGACCGACTCGACGTAGTTGTTCTCGACGTAGGAGAGCACGCGCGCGAACAGCTCGAGCTGCTTGTAGGTGTTCCCCGCTTCGGCCGCCGAAACCCCGGCAGCGTCGCGCGCGGTGGCCGCACCGACCGGGAGGAGCAAAAGGGCCGAGGCGACCCGGATCAGGCGATGGAACGAAGCGCGGCGCACAGGCGACATTCTAGCCCGACTCCAGCAGCAGTCCGCTACGACCCGCGAAGGACACCAGGTGGCTGACCAGCTTGCGCGGATGCTCCATCTGCGGAACGTGGCCGAACCCGGGTACGACATGCACCTCCGCGTGCCGCGGCATGTGCTCGCGGAAGTAGTCGATCCCCTCGAACGGAAGGAGCTTCTCGCTCTCTCCCCAGAGGAGAAGTGTGGGCATCTGAAGCTTCTCCAGCAGCTCCGGCTCGAGGAAGTCTGTCGGGCGCTGTTCGCGGAGCACCGCCGTCACCGCGGCGGCCGAATACACGCGCTGGAGGTCGCCTGCGAGGAGCAGCGCGCCGATGGGGGCGCGGTGGAAGAGACGGTGCGTGAGCTGCACGGCTTCGGCCCGCGTGGTGACCCGGAGCGACCTGAACAGCGCCTCGAGCCGCTCCTCCGCCACCCGCGCACCCGCCGGTGCGACCAGGCCGAGCCCTCGCACCAGATCGGGCCGCCTGCTCGCGAGCGTGATGCACATCGCCCCGCCGAGCGAGTTGCCGACCACGAAGGCAGGCCTCGCGACGACCTGCTCGAGGAAGTGAATCAGGATTTCGAGCTGCGCGTAGGTCCCAAGCCCATCGCCCGGGCACGGCGAGAAGCCATTGCCCGGGAGGTCCGGGACGATGACCCTGGAGAAGTGCTGTGCCAGCGGGTGCAGCACCTTGTGGAAGCCGTTCGCCGACCCCCCGAGGCCGTGCACCATCACGATGGGCGGGCCACGGCCGGTTCCCCTCAGCTCGTAGTAGTGGACCGGGTGCCCGTCGATTCCAATGACGGCAGAGGACACACCCCGGAGCACGAGGACGTGGCGGAGCCCGCGATGCAGGGTGGGAAGGAGTTCCACACGGCCAAGGCTAACCTGATCCCACGTCGGACGAAGACGAGAGTTCGGGAGCACGGCGGCACGGGGGCCGACCGGACCGATGATGATCGCAGTCCGGTCAGCGGCTGCGCTTGCCTCTGGTGCTGGAGCTCTTGCGTCGCGCGGGCACGTCGGGACCGGTCGCGAGATCGAACTCGTAGGTGCCGCCCACGAGCGCGCGGAACTGATGGATGTCCCAGAGGCCCGGCGTCACGGACACACCGGCGACGGCTTCGAGGACGAGCCCCGGCGAGACTTCTCGGCGGATCACCGGGATGACCTCCACCTGGGTCGCGTGGTCCCACCACACAGGGGTGATCTGCGGCTGGAAGTAATGACGCCCCACCACCTCGATGCCGATGAGGGTGAACCGGTCGAGGTTCCACGCCGCCGCCACCGAAGCCGCCAACGCGTCCGGCACGTCGAAGTCGTCCGCCTCACCGGGGCCGCGCGCGCGCACCCCGTGGTGCAGGTAGCTGGCGTTGAACATGAAGCGCAGGTCCCGCGTCGCGCGGAGCTCGGCCAGAAGCGTCCCTTCAGCGTCCCAGGTGCCGTCGGAGAGCCCCGGGTGGATCCAGTCCACGTCGCTGGGACCGGTGGGAATCGTTCCGCGCCCGTAGATTCCCAGGGCGAAGGCGCTCGTCTCGAGGAACGTCCACTGGACGCCGAGCGGGATGTCGCCGAACGCCACCTGGAAATCGGACCTGCCCGGCATGCCCAGTCCGAGCAACTCCAGCTGCAGGTTGGCCTCGACGTTGTCGAGGATGCCGAAGCGAACGGTGGGCGAGAGCTGGTGATACGGGAGCGACGAGGCGAGAGCGTTCTCGCCGGTGATCGCGTCCAACATGAAGAAGCCCTGATAACGCAGGCCGAGCTCGAGGTTGCCCGAACGGGTCGTCTCCGCGGTGCGGGTCACCATCGACCGATAGGGCCGGGCGCTCGCGGGAAGCGACGCGAGGACGAGCAGGGCCACGAGAACGGGGAACGTGCGTGCTGTCATGTCGAACGCGAACGCTAGTGAATGAAGCGCGTCTTCGAGAACCTCGAATTCACTCGCGCGCAGAGCATCCAGACGCACTGAGATTGAACTTCTGCACCCGTCAACGGAAGAGCGGAGAAAGTGAGCTCAAGTGAAGTACATCCGCGCACGCCTCGCGTCTTCGCCCCGCAGGTCGGGTGACCTCTCCGGGAATGCAGGGGCGCGTGTCTAGAATACCTCGGCGTACAGCCAGGCCAGGGCAGCCTCCCTGTCAGTGAAGGTCTCCGTCCGGATGGTGAGCCCTGCATCCTTGTGCATTCGCCACACCTGCAGCCCGCTCACCGCGTCACTCACCAATCGCGCCCCCCGACGCATGCCCCTGGCCTGGGCGTAGGCGGCGAGCGTGCTCATGTTGCGTTGAACTTCGGGTGCCATGAAGCGCAGCTGGCGTTGGTCGACCAGGATGCACCATGTACCCTTCATCTCATTGATCGCCTTGTGAAGGCGCAGCCCGTAGTCGGTTACCTCCAGCGCCCCGGGAGCTTCCGGGTAGGTGACTTCGATGCGTCGCTCGCTGGCAAGGACGGTGAGCTGAAAGGGCATGTGCGCTCTCCAGAGACGCCCGGAGTGTAGCGACGGCGTGCCGGGACAAATCGGGCGAGCCCGGCGGACGTCGAACACCTCACGGTCCGACGCCGCAGGTAGCCACCGCCTGTTCGCGGTCGAGCACCTCCCGCGATCACGGTCTCAGCGGGACGAAACGCTGAGCCGATGCACACCGCCCAGGAAGTAGTCCGTCACGTAGAGGGCCGGCGGATCGCGGCGCCCTTCGGGCACCACTGTGACACTGCTCGGCCGAACACCTCCGCCGTGGCTCGACAGCATTGACAGCCTCCATTTTTGCTGGGGATGGTGCGAGGGAGCCAACACCTCTAGCTGGAACACCTCCGATCACGGCTTGACCTTTTCATGACCTTTTCGGGTCCGGAGTGGCCGCGTGGTGTTCCGTTATGCCGACTGCGAGCTCGATTCATTGGCGCGCACGCTGAGCCGCGCAGGGAGGGAGATCCCGATCCAGCCCAAGGTGATGGACTTCCTCCTCCACCTCATCGCAGCGCGGAACCGGGTGGTGAGCAAGGAAGAGCTGACCCACGTGCTCTGGCCTGACGTCGTCGTCGGCGAGGCCGCCCTACCCCGAGTGGTCAAGCTGGCCCGCAAGGCGGTGGGGGATGACGGCGACCAGCAGCAGGTGCTGCGGACCGTTCACTCGCGGGGATACCAGTTCGTCGCGCCGCTCGAAGAACGTGCCACCGATGGCAAGGCAATGCTCGCGGAAGCCGATGTGTTGCGGCGCAGTCACCCTCTGGATGTCGCCAGACCGGTGTACTTGAAGGCCGCCGAAGCGGCGCGCGCCAGCGGGGAGAGCCTGGTGTTCGCGCGTGCGGCCCTCGGCTACGCCGGGTTGTACGTGCGCTATCGGCCTGCGGATCAGACCATCGTCTCGCTCCTGGAGGAGGCACTCAGGGCCCTGGGCAATCACGCCCCCGGGATGCGCGCGCGGCTGCTGGCCTACCTTGCCTGCGAATTCTGCATTGAGCCGGCGGGTGCTGGCCGGCGAAAACAGCTGCGACAAGAGGCGCTCGCGCTGGCCGAGCGCAGCGGTGACACCGCGGCGCTCCTGGACGTGTTGGTGATTCCCTACGCCCAGACGTGGGAGCTGGTGGAGCCGGCCCGGCGCCGCGGTCTGGCGCTGCAATGCATCGAGCAGGCGCGGCTGGCGGGATCTCTGGAGATGGAGCTGTGCGCGCGCACGCTGCTGCTGGACGAGCTGATGTCGCTCGGAGAGCTGCGCGTCTACGACGACGAGCTCGCGGAGGTGGCGGCGGTGTCCACCCAGCACGGCGACCCGAGATACCTCTTCGGAATCGCCCTGAGGCGTGGCGCCCTCGCGATGCTCCGCGGTGACTTCGACCATTCAGAGCAGCTGGTCGATGCGGCCTTCGCCGCCGGGCGCAGGATCAAGGGCATGGAGGTCTTCGACCTGTTCGTGGCGCAGCGGGTCGCGCTCCTCGTCTCCAGCGGGAGGGCGGCAGAGGCGATCGCGCTCCACGACAGCTTCCTGTCCGCAGAGCAGAGTGCGAGTGCCCGCGCGCTGCGGGCCTGGGTCCATGCCGAAGCGGGTCAGGGCGCCCTGGCCCACCGCCTCCTCCGCGACCTGATGGAGACGGATGGCCCCAGCATCGTCGACCTGCCGCTGGGAGAGTCCAATGCGGCGGTCCTGGCCGATGTCTCGGCCGAGCTCGGCGAGATCGCCTGGGCGGAGACGCTCTACGACTGGCTCTCCCCACTCTCCGGGCGCAATGTCCAGCGCGGGCTGAACGTGTGCCACGGCCCTGCGGACCGCTTCCTCGGGCGTCTGGCAGTGCTGCTCGGCCGCACCGCCGACGCCGAGCAGCACTTCCAGCGCGCCCTGGCGCTTTGTCGCTACATGGGGACGCCGGTCATGCTGGCACGCACCCTGCGCGACGCCGAGAGGGACGGATGGCTGGCCGGCCCTCACAGCTCGCGCGCGGTTTGAGCAGCGTTCGACGATTCCGCGCTACGGAGGGCAGGCGCCCACGTACCAGGTGGCACCGCCTGTCGTGTGCAGCGTGGTGGTGCCGTAGGTGGAACCCGCCATCGGTTCATTGCTTCCGTTGGCGAAGTAGTCCGGCGACCAGAACGAGCCGGTGCTGTATGCGCGGCCGGCGACCTTGTGGTTGTAGTTCATCGCTGAGAACTGCTGGCACCCCCCGCCTCCGCTGTTCGACGTGTCGTCGCAGACGTTGCCAATCCCGTCGCCGTCGGTGTCGGCCTGATCGGCGTTGGCGGTGCCAGGGCAGTTGTCGTCCGCGTCCGCGACGCCGTCGCCGTCGGTGTCGACGCCCGTGCCTCCGGAGCAGGCCTGCGCGGGACCATTGCAGGACGGCGCTCCATCGGCGACCCACTCGCACTGGCCGTTCCCGAACTGCCTCTCGCGCATGGTGAACGGCGCGGTGCCGAACGCGAGGTAACAGGCGGAGTAGCCGTCGCCCCAGGTGATGTGCCCCTCTCGGAGGTGCAGGTTGTAGTCGCCCGTGACGCCAGCATCGATCTCGAACGTGACGCGGACACTGCTGCTGAGTTGGCCAGGGTCGGACGCGGTGACGGTCGCGGTGTTGGTGCCGCCGGCCAGCGAGCATTGGTTCGCCACGAAGCTGTTGCCCGTCACGGAGGCGCCGATCGTACCGTTCTGGAACGCCACCGAAACCGTGACGGGATCCTGATTGGCGTCCACCACCGAGCCCCTCACCGTCGCGCACGGACCGTTGCTCTCCACTGCGACGCTGCTCAGCGCCGGGGCTGTCGGAGGCGGTGCAGGGCCGACGCGCCGGGTCAGCGTGATGCTCTCGCCGCTCTTCTGCTCGTTGTCGGTCCCGAAGGCGACGACTTGATACAGCCCATTCGCGAGGCTGCCGCTGAGGACGCTGAAATGGTCCTTCTCATCGACACTGGTCTCCAGGGTAGCAACCTGGACGGGACTGCCATCGTCGATCCGGGAGATCGTGACGGTGACCTTGCTGACGAAGCCCTCCTCATCGACGGCGGTGCCCCGGATCTCGAGGCGCGAACCACTGACCTCGGTGGCGGTCACCTGGCTCAGCACGGGGCCCTCGTTGCGGTCGACCCGCTTGTTGTTCTGGGTGAAATGCCGCCCCAGGAAGCTGGCGAAGTTGATGCTCTGACCGCCGACGAAGCTCCCGGAAGCGCCGTTACCTCCGGACCACGCGTGAGACAGGCCGTGCAGCCAGAGCATGGCGACCCGACCGTCCTGCCAGTCGTGCTTCGTGGCGGTGTGGGTGGCGTCGTCCGCGACGGACCTCGTACCGGGCAACTTCGAGACGCCGTGGAGCTGGGCGAAGCCGTTCGCGCTCTGCTCGTTGTAGCAGTTGCTGACGAGCGTATCTTTGTCCCCATGGGCCACCACCGCGAGCTGCGTGGCGAGGTGGCTCCTGGCGGCGCCTGCATAGCTCTCGCAGAGGTTCTTGAACTGCGTCGGCGTCACGGTCTCGCAGCTCCCGATGGACCCGTTGACGCCGGTGCCGATCGTGGGGCCCGCGCTGGGAGCGACGCCGGCGAAGACCTCAGGGGCCAGACACGCCGTCTGGACCGCGAACGTCGAGCCGGAGGACAAGCCCGTGATGTACACCTGATCGGGGTCGATCTGCCGGGCGGCATCGCGGGTCAGCGCTTGAACCAGCCCGAGCAGGTTCTTGTAGTCGCCTTGCGTGCGGGAAACGGTCCCCTGCCAGTAGGACCAGCAGCTGAAGCCGGCCTTGTTCATCGCATCCGGCACCGCGATGACCATGCCGTTCTCGTCCGCTGCGGCCTCGAGGTTCGCCTTGTCGAAGGCGCTGATCGCCTGCGTGCAACCGTGCAGGACGACCAGGAGCGATCTGCCCTGCCCTATCGGTGAGGTGGTCGTAGGAGTGTAGATGTTGACGCTGTTGAAGCCACCTATCGCGACGTTCTTCTGCCACCCGGCGAAGGCGGCTTCCGCCGGAATGATGCTGCAGAGCGCACCAAGAAGGACGCTCCTCAACCACTTCGAACAGGGTTTCGACAGATTCATTCTGACTTCCTCCCGGCTCCTGGGTTCTTTGCCCCGCGCCCAAAACATGAATCACCTTTCATGTCGGACGGGCGGCGAAGGTAGAGCACGGAGTTCGGGAGGAAGAGCCCCTCAGGTCAGACGCTCGTCGAGTGAAACAGTAGGATGCGGCTCGAGGTCTGTGCGGGATCTGGCGCCGGGGTGGGTGCGAATCAGCGCGCGCCGAGCCACTCGGTGGGATCGATGGCGATGCCGTTCTTCCGGATCTCGAAGTACAGGTACGCGCCCTTCAGCGATCCGGTGTCGCCCACCTGCCCCAGCACATCGCCCTCGACCACGTCGTCCCCGGTCGCGCGAGAGAACCCCGCCAGGTGCGCCATCAGCGAGTGATGGCCGCCGCCATGATCCACGATCAGGAGATTGCCGTACCCGCGCATCCACCCGGCGTGAACGACCTTGCCCGGGGCAATCGCCCTCACCGGCGTCCCCTCCGGCGCGCGGATGTCGATGCCCTTCTGGAAGGTGACGGTGTTGAAGCGCGGGTTCACCACCTTGCCGAAGGCCACCTCGATCATCCCCGCGGTCGGCCAGGGCAGGCTCCCCTTCAACGCGCCGAATCCGGAGTCGTCGACCTCGTGCTCGAAGTCTTCCACCAGGCGCGACAGACGGCGCTCCGCCTGTTGGAGCTCACGCACCAGCCGGGCCCGCTCCTTCGCGTCCACCTCGATGCGCCCGAGGAGCTCGCCCAGCACGACCTGCTGCTCGGACGCGGCCTTCTGCTCGCGCTCGACCTGCTGTGCGCGCGCCGCGACCCAGCCCTCGAGTCGCTCGAGCGTGCGTTGGGACTCCTGCTGGAACTCGACCGCCGCCTGGGTGTCGCGGAGCAGCTTCAGATCCTGCTCGAGCAGGGTCGACATGGCCCGCGAGGTCCACATCAGCGACGCGAAGTCCTTCGCTGACAGCAGCGTGTCCAGCCTGCGCCGGCGCTGGATCCGATACAGCGCCCGAAGCCGCGGCGACAGCTTGTCCAGCTGCTCCGCCATCACGGTTCGTGCGAGCTCCTCCTGGCGCTTCGCGAGATCCCGCCGGCGCTTCAGCGACAGCAGCTCCTGTCCGAGCAGCGCTGCCCGACGTTGGGTGGCGCGGGCGCGCTGTTCGAGCACCTCGATCACCTCGAGCACGCTGACCTTCTGGTCCTTGAGCGTGGCCAGCGCGGCGCGCTCCACGGTGAGCTCCTCCTGGACCTGGTCGAGCTCTGCCGCGGCGTCTTCGGGCTGCGCGAGGGCCGGCTGCGACGCGGAGACCAGCGCGGCGAGCGCCAGGGCGGTCGCTGTCCACCGCGCGCTCATACGCGAAGGAACCGCCCCACGGCGACGAAGCTCCCGAGGAGCCCCAGCGAGCAACCGATGACCAGCATCTCGAGCAGGCTCCGCCCATCCATCAGGGCCAGCGTTCGCCCCGGCCCCACGAGGAACGCGAAGAGCTGCTCCAGCCGGGGGCCCACCCAGAACCCGAACGCCCACAGCCCACCGGCGGCGACGGCGCTGCCCGCCATGCCCTGGAGGAGCCCCTCCAGCAGGAACGGCGTCTTCACGAACCGATTGGTGGCCCCGACCAGCTTCTGGATCTCGATCTCCTCGCGCCGCGCGTAGATCGCGAGCTGGAGGGTCGCGGAGGTGATGATGATCGTCGCGACCACGACCACCAGGAACGCCACCAGGCTCCCCACCGTCAAGGCTCGGGAGATCGCCTCCAGCCGCGCCACCGCGTCTTCGCCGTAGTCGACCGCGGACACCCCCTCCACCGCGCGGAGCTCGTGGGCCAGGGCGGACAGCCTCGACGTGTCACGCCATTCGTCCGGCACCGACAGCTCGACCGAAGGAGGCAGCGGATTGTCCGGGAGGGCTCCGAGCGCCTCGCCCGCCTCGCCCAGCTCCGTGGCCAATCGGCCGAGCGCGAGCTCGGGCGGTACGTAGCGCGCCTCGCCCCCGACACGCTCGGACAGGACCTGGGCCAACGCCTTGCCGCGCTCCGGATCGAGTCGGTCGTCCAGATACACGGTGACCTCGACCTCGCCGCCCAGACTTTTGCGCAGATCGTCGAGCATCCGGACGCCGCTGCGTGCGAGCCCGGTGGTGAAGAGTGCGATGGCGATGGTGCACATCGCAACGAGGTGCACGAAGGGCGAGTGACGGATGCCCTTGAGCGCCGAGCGCCAGAAATAGGAGAGCTTCGCGGTCGAACTCATCCCGCAACCATCCGCCGCGCCGCCTTCACGCCGTCCTCGTCGGACACGATGGCGCCGCGCTCGAGTCGGATGGTGCGCTTCTGGTACCGCTCCAGCAGAGTCGAATCGTGGGTGGCCACGACCACGGTGGTGCCACGGACGTTCACGTCCTGCAGCAGGTCCATGATCTCCACCGTGAGGGCCGGGTCGAGGTTTCCGGTCGGCTCGTCCGCCAGCAGGATGGCCGGGTCGTTCACGAGGGCGCGGGCGATGACCACGCGCTGCTGTTCACCGCCCGAGAGCCGGGGCGGGAGGACGTCCGCCTTGTGCTCGAGGCCGACCTTCTTGAGCATCTTCATCACACGGTCGCGGACCACGGCGCGCGGCGTGCCCAGCACTTCGAGCGTGAACGCCACGTTGTCGGCCACCGTCCGCCGGGGCAGGAGCTTGAAGTCCTGGAACACGACCCCGATGTTCCGGCGTAGGAACGGGATGCCCGACTCACTCAGCTTCGCGATGTTCCGCCCGCCGACCAGGATCTGCCCCTTCGTCGCCCGCTCCGCGAGGAAGACCATCTTCAGCAGCGTGGACTTGCCTGCGCCCGAAGGCCCGGTGAGGAAGACGAACTCCCCCTTGTGGACGTGCAGGTTGATGTCCGCAAGCGCCGGGGGATCGCCAGGGTAGGCCTTGTAGACGTGGAACATCTGGATCATCGGCGGAGGGATTCTGCCCCGGAATCACCGATCCGCCGAATGAACGTCGCTCCGTTCTGGCTGCACGCCTGCTCACCACCCGGAAAAAGAAAATGAGCCGGTGACACTTGCACGGCTGCTCGGTGTTCCAGCCGTCGAAGGGCGCGGCACACGCCGCACCCTGAACTTTCTGAACAGGGCGGCAGGACATGATTCGCAAGAACTCGATGTGGGCGGCAGTGGCGGCTGGACTTCTCTCCTTCCCAGCGATGGCTGAGGACGCGGCGGTGACCGCAACGCCGACCGACGCACCGAAGGAGGTGCACATCCCGGTGAGCGCCACACTGGTGCCGGGCATCGGCGTGAACGGATTCGCCTCCGGAGACGTGGTGAACAACTTCTCGCTCGGTCTGGTGGCGACGCACGCGGGCCGGCTCGACGGCGTGGCCGTGGCGACCGCCGGCAACTGGATCAACCGCGAGGTGCGTGGCGCCCAGATCGCGGCGGGCTTCAACGTCGCGGGCGGGAAGGTGACGGGCGCGCAGATCACGGCAGGCGTCAACGTCGCTGCGCAGGACCTCCAGGGCTGGCAGATCTCGTCCGGTTTGAACGTGGCGAGCGGAGACATCAGGGGGTTGCAGGCTTCGGCGGGCGTCAACGTCGCGACCGGCGACATGCACGGACTGCAGACCTCGGCCGGCCTGAGCTACGCAGACAAGCTGGCGGGCGCCCAGATCTCCGTGCTCAACATCGGCGGGGATGTGGACGGCGCGCAGATCGGCATCGTCAACATCGCACGGAAGGTGAAGGGACTTCAGCTCGGCCTGCTCAACCTCAGCTCCGAGATGGAGGGTGCACCAATCGGTCTGCTGAGCATCGCCGGGAACGGGCAGTTTCACGTGCAGGCCTACTCAACCGACGTCGCCCTGACCAACGTCGCCCTCAAGTTCGGAAGCAAGCACGTCTACTCGCTGGCAACAGTCGGCCTTCAGCCGGGAGATGCGAAGAGCCGCCGCTGGTACACCGGCCTCGGCATCGGCGGTCACATTCCCTTCGGCCGGTTCTACGTCGACATCGACGGCATCGCGTCCAGCGGGGGTGAGGAGCTGTTCTGGCGCAAGGACGCGGAGCTCCTGTCTCAGCTTCGTCTGATCGGCGGATTCCAGGTGGCCCCGCGCCTCTCCGTGTTCGGTGGCGTGACGGGCAACGTGCTCATCGAGTGGGAGAACCAGGGAGGCCAGAAGCCCGGCTTCGACGCCGCGCCGCGGTGGGAGACGCAGAACGCACACAACCGGGTTTCCATCTGGCCGGGCCTCGTCGCCGGCGTCCAGATCTAGAAATCCGCCCGGGCCGGTGACACTTCGGCCCGGGCGCGGTGTTCCATCGACATGGACCTCGCACTTCCCTGGCTGCCCCGCAGCCGGCCCGCCGCGAAAACGGACACGGGCAAAGCCCATCAGGTGGTAGAGGCGGGTCAGGTGGCCTCCCTCGACGTTGACAGCTTGTACCGCCGCTATGGCCCGATGGTCCTGCGCCGCTGCCGGTTCCTCCTCCGCGATGAAGAGCGGGCCGTCGACGCGATGCACGACGTGTTCGTGAACGTGTTGAACCATCGGGAGTCCCTGCGCGGAACGACCCACTCCAGCCTGCTGCACCGGATCGCCACGAACGTGTGCCTCAACCGGCTCCGCTCGGAGCGCCGCAGGCCGCAGGATCGCGACGAAGAGCTCCTCGTGGAGATCGCTGCGATGGACGATCTCGAAGGACAGACTGCCGCCAATGGGCTCCTCGACCGGCTCTTCGGACGCGAGCCCGAGTCCAGCCGAACCATCGCGGTCCTTCACCTGGTCGACGGGATGACGCTGGAGGAGACCGCGCGCGAGGTCGGGTTGTCGGTCTCCGGGGTGCGCAAGCGGCTCCGGACCCTGAAGGCGAAACTGCAGGCGCTGGAGGAGGTGTGAGATGACGACCACGACCGCACGCACCCCCGACTGGATGGTCGAACGCATCGCCCTCGGAGAGCTTCCCCCCGGCGAGCTCGAGCGCGCACGCG
>JBAWAM010000496.1:0-18118 GCA_049589315.1 Myxococcaceae bacterium | reverse complement strand
CGATGCAGGGCATCGAGTCGGTGGTGTTGTTCGGACAGAACCACTACGTCCGCACCGGCCTGCAGTTCCATTACGACTTCGATGGGCTGATCCAGCAGCTCAAGCGCACCCCGAAGGTCGATCCCATGGAGACGGTGGCCTGGTTCCACACGGCCGAACCGCGCGAGCTGAAGGTCTATTGCAAGACCGGGTTCGAGCTCGTCATCGACAACCACGAGACCGTGCTCCAGTACGTCGGCAAGACGGTGGAGGAGCTCGCGAACGAGCACTCGCTGCGGACACAGGGGCTTCTGGCAGAGAGCGCCCAGATGCACGTGGTGGGACTGCCGGACCGTTCCATCGTCGGTCGCACCGCCTGAATCGGAGATCCACACACATGCGTCGCATTCACTTCTACGAAAGCATCGACATCCCCGGCTGCCCGCAGGTCATCCGCGACGGCATCACCGACTGGGTGCGGTTCATGTTGAACACGCACAAGGCCTTCGACGCCCTCGCCCCCAGGCTCCGCGAGGCGATGAAGCGCGCCGGCACCAGCCGGATTCTCGACCTCTGCTCGGGAGGAGGAGGCCCCTGGTTGACCCTGGAGAAGGCGCTCTCGAAGACCGGGCCGGTGGACGTGCTGCTCAGCGACTTCTACCCGAACGCCACCGGGTTCAAGTTCACCCTGGAGTCCTCGCGCGGCAACCTCCGGGTGCACCCGACTCCGGTCGATGCGATGAACGCGCCGGCCGACCTCGAAGGCTTCCGGACGATCTTCAACGCTTTCCACCACTTTCCCCCCGAAGCAGCGCAGGAGATCCTAGCGGACGCGGTCCGCAACCAGCGGCCGATCGGCGTGTTCGAGGGGACCGACAGCCGGCTCCGAGGCGTCCTGGTGATGCTGTTCATGCCGCTGGTGATGTGGCTGTGCATGCCCTTCGTGCGGCCCTTCCGGCTCTCCAGGCTCCTTCTCACGTACCCGCTCCCGGTGTTGCCGCTCCTCGGCTTCTTCGACGGCTCCATGTCGATGCTGCGCACCTACAGCCCGGAGGAGCTCCGGGACATGGTGTCGCGCATCCCCGGCCACGAGTCCTTCGACTGGGACATCGGCACCCAGTCCATCCCGGGCGCGCCGATCGGCCTCACCTACCTCTTCGGCATCCCGCGAGATGCGAACTCCCGGGCGGCCTGAGGCCGTGGGCAACGAAACCCAGTCCCCGATCCGGGCCCATCAGAACGAGAGCCCGTTCGGCTACTCCCCCCGGGTTCGGGAAGCGCTGCAGGTGGAGCTCGACCGCGGTAGCTGGTACCCAGATCCCACGAGTACCGAGCTCCGGCGCCGCATCGCCGCCCAACACGGCGTGACCCCCGAACAGGTCGTCGTGGGAAACGGAGTCGACGAGCTCATCCTATTGCTCACGCTCTGCTTCGCCGGTGACCGTGGCGCGGTGGTCACCACTGCCTCGACCTTCCCCGGGTACCGCAACGCCGCCCGGATCGTTCGGGCGAGGCTGTGCACCGTCGAGCTCGAGCCGGATCGCTGGGCGGTCCCGTTGCAGGCCCTGGTTGAGCGCGCAACGAGCGAGAACGCCGCGCTCCTGTTCGTCTGCAATCCCCACAACCCCACCGGCACGGTGGTGCCCGGAGCGGACGTCCGGCACTTCCTCGAATCGGACATGGGGGCAAGCTGCTTTCTGTCCGTGTTCGACGAGGCCTATGGCGAGTTCGCCGGCGAAGACTTCCAATCCGCCATTCCGTTCGTGGCGCGGGGCGCGCGCGCGATCGTGCTGAAGACCTTCTCCAAGGCCCATGGGCTGGCCGGCTTCCGGGTGGGGTATGCACTCGGTCCGGTGGACCTGATGGCGCGCATGCGTGAGGCGCGCGGCACCATGCCGTTCGGGGTCAACCGCGCCGCGCTCGTCGCAGCGGCCGCGGCCGTTGAGGACTCAGCGTTCGTCGAGACGGTGCGCCGGAGCGTGTCGGCGTTGACCCGCCGGTTCTACGCCGCGATGGACGACTACCGAATCCCCTACGTGCGATCGCACGCCAATTTCGTGCTGGTGAAGAGCTCCCTGCCGACCTCCGACGCCGCTGCGATGCTCGAGACACGTCACGGCGTGCTCGTCCGCGACACCACTGCCTTCGGCCTTCCCGGGCATCTGCGGATCACCATGGTCGCGGAACCGGAGCTGGATCGGGTCTGCCGCGCGCTCGGTGAGGTTCTCGCCTGAGGTGCAGCGCATGGTTTTCGATGCACGCACCGTTCGAAGCGCTGGACGCATTGAGTCCAATGCCTGCACGCACTAGCTTGCCCGGCCATGGCGCTCAGAATGCGGTTGGCTCGGGTCGTCGCTCTGCTGCTCGTGCTCGCTGCCGCCGGGTGCTCCGGCAAGGAAAGCGCGCCGCCCTCGCCGCCGCCCGACGAGCTGGAGGCGACCCCGTTCCCGACCACGATCATGCTCTCCGGCGCCGACCTCGCGGGGATCGAGGCTTTGCCCGATGGAAAGCTCGTATTTGCAGCGCCTCCTGCGTCGATGCGAGACATCGCCGTCGGCAGGGTGATCGTCGCGGGGCAGTCGCCGCGCACACCGCTGGGCCTCCTCCGTATCGTGACGAAGGTGGCGCGCGACGGCGACGCAGTCATGCTCGACACGGCGAACGCGCCCATCCAGCTCGCATTCCGCAAGCTCCACGCCCGCATCCGGCGAACCACGCCAGCGCTCGGCGCGCCGGAGTGGACCCGCGGCTCGATCCCCGGCCAGCTGCGTTCGCCGCTCGGCTTCGACGCGACGGCGAGCCTCCCGCTCGATTTCCTGCTCTACGACGCCGACAACGATCCGACGACCGCAAACGATCAGGTCTCGATCAACGGCGAGCTCGGCGGCGGCTTCGTCTTCGATCTCTCGATCGACGTGGACTGGGGCGAGGTCTTCGATCTGCCGGCCGCCGTCACGTCGTGCCTGGACTCGCTGATCGACATCGCCTCGGGCGAGCTTCCCAGCTGCGAGCTCATCGACCTGATGCCGGAGGTGAAGGTCAAGTTCGCGGTCGATCCGGTGATGCAGGCGCGGATTGCCATGGTCGGCAGCGCCTCGCTCTCGTACGACGACGACTTCGACATCGCTACCCTGAGTCTCACGCCGATCCCGCTCGGCCCGCTGGTCTTCTTTCCGTCGGTGGACGTCATCGCGCGGGTGGAAGGCGGCGCTGCTGCCGGCTTTGCGATCGGCGCGAGCGGTGCGGCCCAGTTCTCGACGTCCGTGTCGGTCTCCAACAAGCCGTCGGGATTCGAGATCGTGCCGTTCGAGCTGAAGCGAGCGGAGTTCGACGCAGACGATACGCAGGTCACGTTGAGCGCCTACGCCAAGGTCGGTGTCGGCGCTCGGCTCAACGTGCAGCTCTACGGCGTCTTCGGGCCCAGCGCTGCAGCACGCGTCTACGCCGAGGTGAGCGGTGACATCGAGCGGAATCCCTGCTGGGAGTTGATGCTCGGCCTGGAAGGGGAGCTGGGGATCCGTGTGAACTCGCCCAAGCTGTCGTTCCTGGGAAGCGTCACCCTGCTCGATTGGAAGTCGCCGCCTTTCAAGGCGTTTCGCGAGCAGATCGCGTCGGGCAACTGCCTGCCGATCCCGCAGGGCCCGCAGCTGCCGCCCGGAAGCGGTCCCGACGCCACATCGCTCTCCGCTCCGGGCTTCGAGCCGTGGATCGCCTCGTTCGAGGACGCCGCGGACGACGGCGTGGTGCGCGTCCCGTTTGGCAACGGCCGCGAATGGGCCGAGCTGAGCCTCGCGATCGACGGCCGGTACGTCGCCGCGGGGAGCCGCAACGACAAGCTCGTGAAGTTCAGCGACGACGGCGAGTTCGTCTGGTCGCGGCGCTACCTCACGGAAACGACCAGCGCTCCCCTTCGGCTGCAGCGGGTCGCCCATGCGAAAGACGCAACGATGCTCGTCGTCGCCATGGAAGGTCCGAAGCCGAGCCTGCTGAAGGTCGCGCAGTCGGGCGACGTGATCTTCCGAAAGACGATCGAGTTCAACCCGGTCGGCGGCTGCGAGGTCTTCGAACCCACGAACCTGGTGCGGGACGGCGGCGCCGGATTCTTTCTGGTGGGCGGCTGCCTGAACGACGAGCGCGCTGCGATCGTGCACCTGGACGCCGACGCTTCGGTGCTGGATATCCGGACGATCCGCGATGCGTCGGGAGCGCGATCGCTCCACCCCACGGCCGCGGTCGCGGTTGGCGCGGATGCGGTCGTGGTGCTCGGCACGGTGCACAGCCCGGAGGAAGGAACCACCATGTTCGCGGCGCGCCTCGGCCCCGGCGAAGGCGTCGCATTCTCCACCCGGTATACGAACTGCGAATCGCCCTCGACGATTGCGCCGTTGAGCGCGCGGGTGGAGAGCGACGGGCAGGTGGTCGTCGCTGGAAGCTCCGGCACGAGTCGCACCGGCATGCTCGCGCGCCTGCGTACGGACGGATCGGTCGCCTTCGCGGGATTCCAGAAGTACGACGACCCGTCGTACTTCTTCCTCACCTCGTTCGCGGAACTTCCCACCACCGGATTCGTGGCGACGGCGTCGATCCTCGACACGTCCGGCGAGTCGTACGTACCGGGGCTCGCTCTCGTCTCCCTCGACGCGGCGGGCAGGCCGCTCTGGGCGAAGCGCTACAGCCAGCCCGGCGGGCGCGCCGCGACGACCGGCTCGGTGCTGCTCACCAACGACGGCGGCGCCGTGATCAACGCGTGGAGCGAGCGCCCAGCGGCCGACGCGAAAGGGGGCCTGTGGAGCTTGAAGGTGTTCGCCAAGAACGGCAGCACGGAGGGCGCTGCAGGCGCGACAGTCGAAGACATGGGCGTGCTCGACTTTCCGTGCGCGATGGCTGCAACGGATTGGCCGATCACGGTGGGTACGGCGCAGGCCGATCTTGTGCAGGCCGACACGACGGTGGTCACTGCGCGATGAGCGGAGATCGCGCAGCCTCGAGGTCCAGCAACGCCTCGCCGCTCATCTGCTCGACGGTCCAGTGGGTGATGAGCCAGAAGTGATGGAGCGTACTACTGGAGCTCCTTCGCCTCGGCCTCGATCCGATCCGCCCGTTCGCGAAGCTGCGTCGACAGCGACTCCAGCTCCTCGAGCTGCTTCTGCAGGCTGTCGACGTCTCCAACGCCTGCGCTCTCCAGCAGCAGCGCCTGCGACCCTCCGAGCTGGGGGCGGCTGTCCGAGCCCCGCGCGACCTGGGTGATGGAGACGGTCCGCGACGGGGCCGAGCCGTCGTCCTTGCGCATCGGCTCCTGACCCGGCGGCAGGATCGAGGTAGCGCTGCCGTTCTCCTCGCTGCTCGCGAGCGGCGGCGAGCTGCCCTGGGCGATCTCCCGAACGGACTGCCGGCGGAGCCGACGGTCCTGTTCGTCGAACAGGCTCTCGTCGCCGAGGAAGTCGCTCATGCGCCGATCCAGCTCCTGCTCCTCGCGCAGCTCTTCGATCCGCGTGCGCAGCGACGCCATCTTCTGGCGGACCTTGTCTTCGGAGTCTCGCAGCGCGTCCGCCTGCTCGAACAGGTCCTCGGGATCCTCGGAGCCGGTCGAATCCAGCGCGGGGACCTTCGAAGCGGGGAGGAGCGCCCGGACCTGGTCACGCTCCTCCCGGAGCGCCCGCATCTGGTCCACGATCTTCGCCCGCGCCCTGCGATCCGGTGTCCGGTCCCATTGGTTACGGAGCGCGTCCAGCTCTGACGCCAACGTCTGCAGCAACGCGAGCTGGCCGCGCTCCGATTCGGCCTCTGCCAGAGAAAACTCCTGTGCCGCCGTCGTGAGCAGCCCCGACAGCTCCTGCGAACGGCGCAGCGATGACTCCAGCTCCCCCCCGGTGAGCAGGGCCCCCTTGTCCTGCTCCTTCAGCGTCTGGATGCGCGCGGCGACCTGGTTCAACTCCATCCGCAGCGACATCTGCCGTGCGCGGACGTCGTTCACCTTCTGCCGCGCTGCACGCGCCTCCGCCCGGTTCGTCTCCAGCGATGTCGCACCCCACGCTGGCGCGCCCACCAGCGCGAACAACAGCAGGAGATGTCCGAGCAGACGGCGCATGGTGGATCACGAACCAGCAAGCCGGATGCCACGGGGGGCCGTGTTCCGCTGCCGTTGGAGTCTGGGAAACCTGAACAATTCCGCGTGCCTGGTCAAGTATCGACGTGCCCGCCTGCCACCTTCTCCGACCTGCGGCACATGGAAAATCACTGATCGTGGACGGAGCCCGCAGATTTCTGAGAGGGGCGCGCCCCGATCACTCACCTTCGGCAATCCGCTCGCCCTTCTGGATGAACCCGTACTTCTCGAGCTTGTAGTACAGCGCCGAGGTCTTGATCCCGAGCAGCCGCGCGGTCTCGGTCTTCACCCCTGCGGCCTTCTCGTAGGCCTGGTGGATGAGCTGCCGCTCGAGGTCCTCGAGGATGTCCGGAAGGGCGCGCTCGCCATGCGGGACGGGCAGGGCGGTCGACGTGACGGCGCGTGACTGGGCGGTCTGCAGGAACGCGGGCAGGTCCGGTCCGTCGAGCCGATCGCCGTCCGCGAACACCAGGGACTGCTCGACGGCGTTCTCCAGTTCGCGGACGTTCCCCGGCCACGGATAGCGCATGAGGAGCTGCTCCGCGTCGGGGGTCAGGGCCTTCACCCTGGGGTTCACCCGCGGTCCGTGCTTGGCGATGAAGTGGCGCGCGAGCTCGGGGATGTCTTCGGGCCGCTCGCGCAGCGCCGGGAGCGTGAGGGGGACGATGTGCAGGCGGTAGTAGAGATCCTCGCGGAACGCGCCCTTCGCCACCTCCGCCTTGAGGGTCCGGTTGGTCGCAGAGACCACCCGGACGTCGACCTTCAACGTCTCCTCTCCGCCGACCCGCTGGATCTCCTTTTCTTGAAGCACGCGGAGCAGCTTCGTCTGGATCGACGGTGAGATCTCTCCGATCTCGTCGAGGAAGATCGTCCCGCCGTCGGCCAGCTCGAACCGCCCCAGCTTGCGCTTGATCGCGCCGGTGAAGGAGCCGCGCTCGTGGCCGAAGAGCTCGCTCTCAAGCAGTGTCTCCGCGAGGGCGGCGCAGTGCACCACGATGAACGGCCCCGAGCGGCGCGGGGAGAGGTCGTGGATCATCCGCGCGACGAGCTCCTTACCCGTGCCGCTCTCGCCCTGCACCAACACCGTCGCATCCGACGCGGCGGCGGCCTTGCGGACCATCTGTATCATCCGATGCATCGGCTCGCTGGTTCCGACCAGGGACCCCGCCGTCCTCGCCACGTCGTCGGAGAGCGCCTCGGTGGTCGCCATCAGCCGCTGCACCTGACGGCGGGTGCTCGCGAGCTCCAGCGCCTTGGCCACCTTGGCGCGGAGCACCTCCGGCGGGAACGGCTTGGTGATGAAGTCGATGGCGCCGAGCTGCATCGCTTCGACCGCGGTCTCGATGGTCCCGAACGCGGTGACCACCATGACCACCGCCTCCGAATCGTGGGCCCGGAGCTGGCGGACGACCTCGACGCCGTCCATCTGCTCCATCTTGAGGTCGGTCACCACCACGTCGAACGGCTGCTTCCGGTACGCGGCCAGCCCGTCCGGTCCCGAGCGCACCGCGGCCACGTCGTAGCCCTGCTTGCGCAGCGTGACCGCCATGCCTTCGCGCATGGTGTCGTGGTCGTCGATGATCAGCACGCGTGACATTGCCATGAGGGCGGAAGTCTAAGCACATCGGGCGCGTTATGATGCTGCGATGTTTCTCATCCAGTCCGAGTCAGAGCTTCTGAGCGCCTTCCGACCACGAGACAGGAACGGCTTCGAACCCCCCGCAGGCGTGAAGTACCCCCTGGTCGCCCGCGACTACTACGCGTGGGTCGACCCGACCGGCGTGCGGGCCCACCTCGTGCTGCAGGAGCCCTCGACCGGGCGCCTGCTCGGCATCACCTTCCGACGCGACTCCGGGGGCGGCGGCGCCGCGGGGCGCATGTGTGACTGGTGCCACTCGTACGGGTCCGCGGACGAGATCGGGCTGCTCACCGCCGAGCGCAGCTCGCGCAAGCGGGTGGGCGTGTTGATCTGCCGCGACCTCCGCTGCCGCGAGAAGCTCGAGGACGCCGCGGACCTCGCCGGTCGCGCTTCGGTGGAGGCGCGCCGCAGGACCGTGCAGCGGATGCTCCGGTTTGCCCGCGAAGGTCTCGGCATCGAGTCGGTCCCGGCCGACGTATAGCCGCGCTCGGAGCTGCGCCTCCCCGACGACGATCTGTCTATTCTCCGCGCGTACGCAGGAAAGTTGCGTGTGACTGCGCGACGCTTGCTCGTCTGGACGGCGGACCCTCGGCCGCGCTACGAATTCGTGACCATGCCGCCGATTCGAGCCGCCGATACCGCGCATACCCGCTCTTCGCAGTTCAACGCCTCCACGAAGGTCTCCGAGTCACGGAACTTCAAGGACTCGAAGGCGGAGAGCCAGAAGCTCTACACCGAGTGGGCGAAGCTGATGAAAGAGGCCCCCGGCAAGGGGATGAACCTCGTCGGCAAGCGGCTCACCGAGACCCGCGAGAAATTCGAGAAGGACCCCGTGGCCTACACCGGCGTGAAGCTGGATAAGTCGGGCAAGGCGACCGCGACGGACGTTCCGAACCCCGACTCACCCGACGGCAAGTGGGACCCGTACCAGGACATGCCGCGCTTCCTCTTCCACCCGGAGGAGGACGCGTTTCCGGTGTCGCCCACCTTCGACGGCGACCTGAAGCTGGGCAACAACGGGCCGAAGACCGCGGACGGGAAGGGCAACTACCAGGACGGCTTCATCGGCGGCGACCAGTCCCTGTCGGGCGGCTTCACCGTCACGAAGAAGGGCGAGTACCACGTCCTGACGTACAGCTTCTACTACGCCACCAACAAGGCGGTTCACTACCACCCCAACGACTACAGCACCGCGCAGGTGTTCCTGAAGGAGGGCAAGGACGGGAAGTTGCACCCGGAGTACCTGGCCACCTCCTGGCACCACGGCTCGGTGCTCACGCCGTGGGAGGACCTGGCGAAGGACAAGGACGGCAAGCCGGTCGTCGCGGTGAACCTGGGGAGCCACGCCCTGCAGCCGCTGTCGAAGGGGCAGGAGATCCCGACCGAAGGTCTGCAGATCGGCGGTGACGGGCGGGCGGTGCTGAATGGCAAGCCGCTGCGCCACAAGCTCCAGTTCGACGCGTTCCAGACCAACGTCACGGGCGCGAACCCTCTCGACCCGTCGTCGAAGGAGGCCCAGCCCCGGGTGAAGGCGATGTCCTGGGGCGCGCTGGGGATCGATCCGTTCCTCCCCGAGGTCTACCAGTCGGCGAAGAACGAGTACGTCGACATGGGCGCGCGCCTGTTGAAGAAGGCGTGGAACGGCCTGTCCTCCCTGTTCAAGTGACCGTTCAAATGACCGCGCGCGAAACGCTGATAGACGAGCTGTCCCGGGCCGCTCCCGAGGACCAGAAGGAGCGCGCGGATCTCGAGGCGATGCGTGCGTTCGCGCGCGACCTCGAGGAACCGTTCTCGCGCGCCCAGCCCACGGCGCACTTCACCGGAAGCGCGGTCGTCGTCGATCCCGAAGGCGCGCGGGTGTGCCTGGTGCACCACGCGAAGCTGAACCGCTGGCTCCAGCCCGGCGGTCACGCGGATCCGGCCGACGAAGGCTCGATGCCGCAGACCGCGTTGCGGGAGGCGCGCGAGGAGACCGGCCTGCGCGTGGCGCTTCATCCGCACGCGCCGCGCCCGCTGGACGTCGACGTGCACGTCATCCCGGCCCGGAAGACCGAGCCCGAGCACCGGCACCTCGATCTCCGCTACCTCGTGGTCGCGGAGAACCCGGAGGCGCTCGCGCACGACCCGAACGAATCACTCGGCGCCCGCTGGCTCTCCTGGGAAGAGGCGCTCCGCGGGACCGACGAGCCGGCGCTGCGCCGACTGTTCGAGAAGGCACGCCGCTGCGCCTGCCCGCCGACGACCTCGTCCACAGCTTGAGATCCGGACTCCCGCTTCGAGGAGGAGGATGTCATGGCCGAGGTCGTCAACCCGGGGGATGAGCGCCTCGCCCCTCCGACGGCGGGTCCGCTCGCGTGCTTCATCAACATGGTGATGGGCGCGTGGGTCTTCCTGTCTGCGTTCGTCCTCCCCCAGTCAGACCCCACCCGGACGAACAGCTGGGTGTGCGGCGCGCTCGTGGTCCTGTTCGCGACGATCGCGCTCAAATCGCCGACGGCGCGGTTCATCAACACGGCGATCGCGGTCTGGCTCTTCATCACCAGCTTTTCGTTCCCGCATGTCTCCGAAGCGACGGTCTGGAACAACTGGCTCTGCGCGGTGGTGATCTTCTTCGTCTCGCTCGTGCCGGGCGGAACCGTGAGCCGGACGGAGCGGCCTCCGCCGAGGCGCCTGGTCCGGGCGTAGCGCTCAGGCAGCCGAGGTCACGTGGTCCTGGACGTCGTCACCCGCGGTCCCGGCGAGCGGCAGGCGGATCCGGAACACCGTCCGGCCCGGGGCGGACTCGAGCGACAGCTCGCCCCGGTGCGCGCGGACGATCTTCCGGGCGAGCGGGAGCCCCAGTCCGGTGCCCTTCTCCCGCGTGGTGAAGAACGGTTCGAAGATCCGGTCGGCGACGTCGGCGGGGACGCCTGCGCCCGGGTCCTCCACCTCGAGCGTGCACTGCCCGTCGACGGCAGTTCCCCGCACCTGCACGGTGCCGCCGCCCGGAGTGGCCGGGACCGCCTACTTCACCCGGTTCACCAGCGCGGCCGTCAGCAGGCTCTCGTCGGCGTCGATCAGCGCGCCGACCGGGGTCAGCTTCAACACGACCCCCTTGTTGTCGGCGTCTGCACCGATCAACTCGACCGCGCTCCGCATCAGCGCCGAGGCGTCCATCCGCTGCAGGGTGACCCGCTGCTCGCGCGCGAATGCGAGGAAGTCTTCGACGATCCGCTTGAGGTAGTCGATCTCGCTCAGGATCCGGGTCACGTGCGAGCGCGCTTCGGCGTCCTGTGCCCCGGGGCTTCCGAGCTCCTCCGCCAGAAGTCCGGCGAACAGCTCGATCCCGCCGATCGGGTTGCGGACCTCGTGGGCCACACCGGCGAGCATCAGCTTGAGCTGCCGGTCGCGACTCTCCAGCGCCTGACGCATCAGCTCGAGCTCCCGCGCGAGCGTGCCGACCTCCTCCGAACGCTCGGGGGGCACCGGCGTGGACAGGTCGCCCCCGCCGATCCGCAGGGCCGCCTGCATCAGCTTGCGCAGCGGTCGGATCAGCGTCTGCGCGACGCCGAACGACACCGCCGCCAGCGCGAGGAGGGTGCTCACCACCAGCACGCCGTAGAGCCAGACCAGCCGCTGGAGGGGACGCCAGAACGCCGCGCTGCCTTCGACCGCGATGGCCCCCACGACCTTCTCCCCGGCGTCCTCGTCCCGGATCGGCGCGTAGCCCATCAGGTAGAGCTTCCCGTCGCTGCCCTCGAACAGGACCTGCGAGTGGGCCCGCTCGCCGCGTTCGAACACGCGCTCGAGCTCGAGGCGATCCCGGGCGAGCTCCGGCATCTCCGCGCCCGTGGGCAGGTCTCCGGCCGTGTCCACCCGCACCCGGCCCTGACGATCGAAGGCCACGATCCGGCGGGCGCCCGTCGCCTCGCGGACCTCCATCAACGCTCGCAGCAGGTTCCGATAGGTGCGGGTGCCGGCGGCGTCGTCCCCCGGCTCGACGGTCAGCATCCGGGGACCACTCACCTGGGAAGCGGCGGCGCCGGCGACCGTCGACAGACTGCGACCGAGCTCGTCTTCCAGCACGTCCTGCGACGCGAAGTACCCGGCCGCGCCGGCGAGCAGGAACAGCACCGAGGCCGGCACGAGGAACGCGACGAGCAGCCGCGCCCTGAGCGATTTCGGGATCACGCGAGGCGCGCCTGGACGATCTCGTCGATCAACGCCTTCGAGGGCTCGTCGACGTTGACGAACTCCACACCCATCCCTGCGACCCGGTCGGGATCACCCGGCGGGTTCACCCGGACCACCCGACCCAGCACCTCGATCAGCTTGGAGCCGTCGTTGAGCCAGAACTGGAGGTAGATGAGCGCGCCTTCCTCCTTCGGCGCGTCCGTGCGGATGAACATGCCGCCCGCGGAGAGGTCCGCCGAGTACTCTGCGAGGAACTCCTCGAACGTGTCGAACCGGTACTGAACGAGCAACGACAAGGGTGCACGTTCGTGGCGGCGCTTCTGCCCCTGGGTCATACGCGGCGCATCCTATCCGAAATGCCACCCGCTCGCCCCCTCCAGGTCGATTGGCTGCTCGCGTGCAGCGACGCGCGCGCGGACACAGATTCCCGAGAAGGAGGCAAGCATGGCGGACAGGCCGCAGGACACGGAGTGGGAGTACGGCACGGGCAACGGGCACGACCGTTCCGAGGAGGAGAAACGTCAGCTCGGGGGCGGCGAGGAGCGGCGCGAGGGTGGCCGTTGGTACCGCGAAGCACAAGAGCGCCGGATGGCGCGGGGCCAGGACGACCACCTGCTCGGCATGGGCTACGCGTCGCCGACACCCACGGGGCGCACGCGCGGGATGGCCAACTATCCCTTCGAACAACGGGATGATCGCGGTGGACGTTGGCGCGGCGCTCGCTACGAAGGCGGGGAGTGGCGTCGCCAGGGGATGCAGGACTACGGCTACCCTGCGGAGAGTCAGGGCAGGGGCGTGTACGAGCGATACAGCGAGCGCGACTTCCCGGGACGGGACGCGCGCTACGCCGGACGCTCTGGTTATGGCTACGTGCCGGGGAGCGAGCAGACGCAGGGCTGGCACCCTCCCGAGGAGGACTGGGAGCGGGAACACCTGCACTACCGCGACCGCGCCGAGGAGCGCCGCGCCCAGGCGTGGGAACACGAGCCCACCGAAGCGCGGGACATCATGACGAAGAACCCGCGCTTCGTGGACTCGGATGCCTCGCTGCGCGACGTCGCCCGCATCATGCACGACGAGGACACGGGCATCGTTCCGGTGTGTGACGCGACCCGGCGGCTGGTCGGGTTGATCACCGACCGCGACATGGTGATCCGCACCTTCGACGAGGAGCGCTCCTGGGCGGACATCCGCGTCCGGGAGGTGATGACCGACGACGTGCACGCGGTCACGCCGGAGGAGTCGGTCCACGACACCATCTCGCTCATGGGCAAGAAGCAGATCCGCCGAGTTCCGGTCGTGGACCGCAATGACCGGCTGGTCGGGATGGTCTCGATGGCGGACATCGCCAACCGCGCCGACCGGGACGAGGAGCTGCAACACGCGCTGGATCGCATCTCCCGGCGGCGATCGTTCTGGTCGCGGCTCTGGAGTTAGTCGAACATGGCGTCGAGCGCTTCGGACAGCGTCTCGACGCCAATCGGCTCGAGGCGGTGTTCCTCCAATCGCTTCGCGCTGCCCTTTGGAAGAATGGCGCGCTTGAAGCCCATCTTGGCGGCCTCGGCGAGCCGGGGCTCTGCCTGACCGACGGCGCGGACCTCTCCGGCCAGGCCGACTTCTCCGAGGATCAACGTGTGCGGGTCCAGCGGCCGGTTCTGCAGTGAGCTGACCAGCGCGGCGCACACGGCCAGGTCGGAGGCCGGCTCGGTGAGCGACATGCCGCCGGCGACGTTCACGAAGATGTCGCAGCCGATGAGCTGGATGCCCTCCTTCTTCTCCAGCACGGCCGCGAGCAGGGCGACCCGGTTGGTGTCCACCCCCATCGCGGTCCGGCGCGCGGTGCCGTAACCGGTGGGCGCGACCAGGGCCTGCACCTCCACCAGGATGGTGCGGGTGCCGTTCAGGGTCGAGGTGACGACCGAGCCACTCTTGCCTACGGGCCGTTCGGAGAGGAAGAGCGCGGAGGGGTCGGCGACCTCTGCCAGCCCGGAGCCCTTCATCTCGAACACGCCGATCTCATTCGTGGAGCCGAAGCGGTTCTTGTGTGCGCGGAGAATTCGGAACGGGTGCCCGCGCTCGCCTTCGAAATAGAGGACGGTGTCGACCATGTGCTCGAGCACCCTGGGGCCGGCGATGGAGCCGTCCTTGGTGACATGTCCGACGAGGAAGGTCGCGACGCCGCTGCGCTTGGCGAATGCCATCACCCGGCCGGCGACCTCACGCACCTGGGAGATGGAACCCGGAGCGCTGCCCAACTCCGGAAGGAACATGGTCTGGATGGAGTCCAGCACCAGCGCCACGGGCTTCAGGGTCTCCGCGGCGTGGAGGATCTGTTCGGCGTTCGTCTCCGCGAACAGGTGCACCCCCTCCGAGGACACGCCCAGTCGATCTGCGCGCATCCGGGTCTGCCGCAGCGACTCCTCACCGGTGACGTAGAGGACCGGGCCGCTCTTCGCCAGACGCTCCACCGCGGCGAGCAACAGGGTGGACTTGCCGATGCCGGGATCGCCCCCGAGGAGGATGAGCGAGCCGGACACCACGCCGCCGCCCAGCACTCGATCCAGTTCCTTGATTCCGGTCTGACGGCGATCTTCGGAGTCGGAGGAGACGTCCTTGAGCAGCACCGGCTTCAGGCTTCCCCCGGAGGCCCCCCACGCGGGGCGCCGGTCGTCCACCTTCGACTCCACCTCCTCCACCAGGGTGTTCCAGCCGCCGCAGTCCGTGCACTTCCCCAGCCACTTCGGGGATTGGTAGCCGCACGCCTGACAGGAGTAGTGGGTCTTCGCCTTGGCCATCGTGCGAGCGATCTAGCTGATCGCTCTGACATCATCCCTATTCAGGCCTCACGAGCCGATCCAGCACGAGGCCGAAGAACCCGCCGAAGAACCACCCCAGGTGCAGCGCGCAGCCGGGGCAGTGTGCGTATTGCCAGGCCCTCCCCGGGAACCAGGTGTTCTCCAGCGTGGGCTGGTCGCTCACGACGCAATCCGCCCGGTCGAAGCAGCCGAATCGATAGACGATCCCCACCGGGTTGATCCGCACGTGCACGTGTGCGCCGTCGACCTCCATCCGCGCGTCGTCGTCGGTGATGGGTCGTCCGCACCCCGCGCAGAGCCAGCGCTTCTCCACCGAAGGCCGGGTGACCTCCGCTTCCGGCTGACCCTGGGGCGGCAGCTCGGGTTCCACCGGCCCCTTGAGCAGGACGAGCATGGTTCAGACGTAGGAGCGGAGGATGGACTCCCGCAGCCTCCGGGCACGCGTGCGCCCAACGCGTCCGTTGCTCGAGGCTGTGCCGCGCCGAGCAGCGTGATTACCGCACGCCCAGGAGGACTCCGATGGCGACCGAGACCAGGAGCCACACGTACACGGCGAGCTTTCACTGGGGGGCGATCCTCGCAGGATCTTTCGTCGGGCTCGGCTCGTGGGTGATGCTGTATGCGCTGGGCGCGGCGATTGGCGCGGGAACCGAGGCGCTTCCCGGGCAGGTGAGCACCTGGACCGCAATCTACTCGCTCGTCGCCCCGATCCTCGCCTTCTTCGTCGGGGGCTACATCGCCGGACGAGGAGAGCGGGTGAAGAGCCGGGGCGACGCGGCGATGAACGGGCTCGTGGTGTGGGGTTTCTGTGCGCTCCTGGGTTCGCTGAGCATCGGAGGGGTCGCAGGGCTGCTCGCGAACGCGCCCGACGTGCCGGTCGTCTACGCGTGGGCGGTGTTTGGCTCGTTCTTCCTGTCCCTCATCGGGGCGGTCCTGGGCGCCGTGGTGGGCTGGCAGCAGGCCCGCGAGGAGCTCCCGGCGCTTCCGGGCAGGGTCGAGAGCTCGGAGCGGAGCCGGGTTTACCCGTAGGAGATGCGCGTCAGCGATTCGGCTGGCAGATCGGAGACCAGGTGATTTCGATCTGCTGACCCTGCTCCGGCACGAACCCCGGACGGAAGCGGATCATCCCGCTCGAGCTGTCCTCGAGCTCGTACCCCGAGGCGGGGACAGGCACGCCGTCGACCTGGACAGAGAGGACCTCGCCGATCGCGCTCGACACCATGAACCCCGTCTGGACCTGCAGCAGATCCTCGAGGATCTCATCGAGCGCCGGGCGGACGCTTCCGGGGGAGAGCAGGTAGCAGTTGCGGGTGGATGAGTGCAGCAGCTCGGCGTAGCGATCGCCGCTCTCGCAGGACTCGGCCGTGGTCAGCCCGTAGAGGTGCGCGCGCTGGGCGCCCAGGATTCCGCCGCCCTTCGCGCCGTAGAGCGCGTGGAGGTAGTGGTCGACCGGCGCGCCGGACCTCTCGTCGGCGTTGCTGATCACGATCACCCCGAGCCGGCTGTTGGCGCGCAGGAACCCCGCGTTCGCGGTGGTCGAGTTCGGGGGAATGAGCGCGACCCTCAACGACTCCAGCGACTGATCCGGGAGACTCCATCCCGACCCGACATCCAGGTTCCGTTCCAGCTCGGCGCTCGCCTGCGGTCCCGGCACGACGAACTTCGGCGAGCCGTAGAGCCGGCCCGAGGTGCTCCGCGATGCATCGGAGCTGATGACGCCGACATGGAAGCTCCCGTCCGCAGAGGCGAGCCGGGCGATGACGTCCGGTGCGGCCGCCCTCAGCTCCGACTGGATCCCATCCATCTCCTTCCCGGTATGCACCACGAACAGGAGATCGACGTCGCCCGGCGGCTGTTGGACCGTCGTGTACGTCAACGGCGCGGAGGTCACGCCCGTCGCGGACAGCGGGAGGTCGCGCTGGTCGTTGCCGACGAGGACGCGCAGGCGCCCGGTGACCGCCCCTGTGGCCTGCGGTGCGAACCGGACATAGAGACGGGCCGTTCCCCACGCTGGGATCTGGAGCGGCAACCCGATGGGTGTGCCGCGCGAGTCGGTGAGCAGGAAGCCGCTGCCGTTGACGATGCCGGCGTTCTCAATCCGGAGCGGCTCCGGCGAGACGTTCACCACCATGGCGGCGCGGCGGATGCTCTCGCAGCCCAGCGACACCTCACCGAAGTCGATTGCACCCGGCAACACCGACCACAGCGGGGGCAGGTCGGACGGACTGCCCACCCCCGTCACCGAGATGTGGCGGCAGCCCGGTTCGAGGCGGGCGCACCTGCTCGGCGCGCGATCGTCGACGACGAAGGTGAACGCGTTCTGGTCCGGTTCCCACACCTTCGACACACGCGGCGAGAAGGTCACCGTGAAGTGGCTTCGACCGCCCGGCGCCAGGGTGAACGGCGTGAACGCTTCCGCGCCCTTGAAGCTGAACGCCCGGGTGTCCGTTCCGGAGATCCACGCGGGGGGAGAGACCTTGCAGGACTCGGTGCCCCGGTTCTCGAGCTCGAACCGGACATCCCACTCCGTCCCGACAGTCGCCCTGCCGAAATCGATGCCGGCTTCCTGCTTCAGCACCAGCCTGCACTCACTGGCGCGCTCGCAGGCGCCCAGCACGCAGACGTCGCCCTGCACGCAGCCGACACAGGCGCCCCCGTTCGAGCCGCAGGCTTCGGCGCTCTGGAACCCCGGGTCGATGCACTCGTTGTTCTGACAGCAGCCCCTGCAGGTCGAGGGACCGCAGCCGAGCCCGGCACCGGCATCCGGTTCGCCCTCGACGGATGCGACGCAGGCGCCGGCGGTGCATGTCTCGGAAGGACCGCATCGATCGCACGCGGCGCCTTCACCTCCGCACGCGAACGGGCTCGTTCCCGGCCTGCACTGACCCGAGGCGGAGCAGCAACCGTCACAGGTCTCCGGGCCACACGGGATGACCGGGTGCTCGATGATTGCCGTGCTGCACGCCGAACCCCAGAGGACCAGCGACAGCGCGAGCGCGCCGCCCAGGCGGGTCCCGAGGGCTGTCGAGGAGGGCGTGAGCACGCCCGAAGTCTAACTCAGTCGCTCACTCCTTGTCCGGACAGGCGAGGACACCCGCCGCCCTGTCGATTTCTGCGCCGTATCGGCCGTTCGGCCAGGAGGCCCGGTGTGCCTGCCAGACACTGCAGGCCCGACCGGTGTCGCGGACCTGCCACGTCAGGATCGACCCGAGCTCGTAGCTGAGGCGCTCGCGCGTGGATGACGGCAGCGGCGCGGTGAGGGCCTGCTCGAGCCTCCCGGCGGCTTCACCGAAGCGTCCGAGTCGGCGGAGGGTGGTGATCTCCTCGATCAGCTTCGCCACGTCGGGGGCGGACGGGGAGGGCGGCTGGGCGACGCCGGGCGAGCGCGCCCCCACGGAGCCGGCG
>JBAWAM010000495.1:0-2360 GCA_049589315.1 Myxococcaceae bacterium | reverse complement strand
GTCGAACTCCACACCGGTCTCATCGATGCGCACCAGGCCGTACGTCTTCAGCGCGTTCTCCAGCTTGGCGGCGATCGCCGCGAACGGCCCGTCCGTGAGGTCACCGTGCTGGCGGGCGGCGTCGACGTCGTCCAGGACCGGGAGCAGGGAGTTCAGGACGCCGATGACGGCCATCTCCCCTGCCACGGCACGGTCGCGTTCGACACGCTTGCGGTAGTTGACGTACTCGGCCTGCAGGCGGCGGAGGTCATTCCTGAGCTCCTCCGCCGCAGCCGCGTCAACGCCCTGGGCCACCGACTCGGCGGCGGGCACCTCAACGCTGTTGAGGATGTCCTCCGCCTGGGACAGGGCGTCCCCGGAGTCTGCCGCGGCAGCGGCGTGATCCTGGCCGGGGTGGCGGGCCTGGCCGGTCTTCGGATCAACCTTGCGGTTGTCGTGGATCACCGGCTTCTGCGGCTCGTTCTCCCGCTGTTCAGCCTCGCGCCGGCTCTCGGAAGAACCGTGCTCTTCTTCGTTACCGTGGTGCGGCATGATTACTTCTTCTCGTCTTCGTCAACGATTTCGGCGTCGACGATGTCCTCGTCGGAGCCCGCTGCCTGCTCGCCTGCGGGGGCACCCTGCGCGCCGGTGGCGCCGTCAGGGGATCCTGCGTGGGCGTAGATAGCCTCGCCGAGCTTGCTCTGGGAAGCCTGAAGCTTCTCAAACGCGGTCTTCACGGCGGCGTCATCGGTGCCTTCGAGGGCCTTCTTAAGGGCGTCGACGTCGGCCTTGACCTCGGTCTTGACCTCTTCGGGCAGCTTGTCGGCGTTGTCCGCGATCAGCTTGTCCACGGAGTAGGCGAGCTGTTCGGCCGTGTTGCGGGTGTCGGTGGCCTCGCGGCGTGCCTTGTCCTCGGCTGCGTGCTCCTCGGCGTCACGGACCATGCGGTCGATGTCTTCCTTGGAGAGTGCGGTGCCGCCGGTGATGGTCATGGACTGTTCCTTGCCAGTGCCCTTGTCCTTCGCCGAGACGTGCACGATGCCGTTGGCGTCGATGTCGAAGGTGACCTCGACCTGCGGCACGCCGCGCGGGGCCGGAGCGATGCCGGTCAGCTCGAAGGTGCCCAGCGGCTTGTTGTCGCGGGTGAACTCGCGTTCGCCCTGGAAGACCTGGATGGCCACGGACGGCTGGTTGTCATCCGCGGTGGTGAAGGTCTCGCTCCGCTTGGTGGGGATAGCCGTGTTGCGCTCGATCAGGTGCGTCATGATGCCGCCCTTGGTTTCGATGCCGAGGGACAGCGGGGTGACGTCGATCAGGAGCACGTCCTTGCGCTCACCCTTAAGGACACCGGCCTGCAGGGCGGCGCCGACGGCGACGACCTCATCCGGGTTAACGCCCTTGTTCGGTTCCTTGCCGCCTGCGAGTTCCTTGACCAGGTCGTAGACGGCCGGCATACGGGTGGACCCGCCGACGAGCACGATGTGGTCGATCTGGGAAAGCTGGATGCCGGCTTCCTTGATGACGTCGTGGAACGGCTTCTTGGTGCGCTCGAGCAGGTCCTTGGTGAGGTCCTGGAACTTCGCGCGGGTCAGCTGCTCGTCCAGGTGCACCGGGCCGTCGGGGGTGACGGAGAGGTACTGGAGCGAGACGTTGGTGCTGGTCGAGGAGGAGAGTTCCTTCTTGGCCTGCTCCGCTGCCTCACGCAGCCGCTGGAGGGCGATCTTGTCCTTGGACAGGTCGATGCCCTTGACCTTGAGCTGGTTCAGCAGGTAGTTGACGACGCGCTGGTCCCAGTCGTCGCCGCCGAGGCGGTTGTCGCCTGCGGTGGAGCGGACCTGGATGGTGGAGAAGTTGTCTTCGTCCTTGCCCACCTCGAGGAGGGAGACGTCGAAGGTTCCGCCGCCAAGGTCGAAGACGAGGATGAGCTCGTCTTCCTTGCCCTTGTCCAGGCCGTAGGCCAGGGCGGCCGCGGTGGGCTCGTTGACGATGCGCAGGACCTTGAGGCCCGCGATTTCGCCGGCTTCCTTCGTGGCCTGGCGCTAGGCGTCGTTGAAGTACGCGGGAACGGTGATCACGGCGTCCGTGACCTTTTCACCCAGGTAGGACTCGGCGTCGTTCTTGAGCTTCATGAGGATACGGGCGGAGATTTCCTGCGCCGTGTACTTCTTGTCGTCAATGGCGACGCTCCAGTCGGTGCCCATGTGGCGCTTGACGGAGGCGATGGTGCGGTCAATGTTGTTGACGGCCTGGCGCTTGGCGATCTCGCCGACCAGGACCTCGCCGGACTTGGAGAAGGCAACAACCGACGGCGTGGTGCGGCCACCCTCGGCGTTGGCAATGACGGTGGGCTCGCCACCTTCGAGAACGGAGACGACGGAGTT
>JBAWAM010000494.1:0-5071 GCA_049589315.1 Myxococcaceae bacterium | reverse complement strand
CCGCCGCTCCCTCCGAGATCTCCCACCCGGCGACCGACGGTGCAGCTCGGCGGGCTCGTGTTCTCGACGACCCCGCCGGATCCACCGCCGCCGCCCCCGCTTCCGGGGGTTCCGTTCGCCCCGGTACCGCCGAAGGATCCGATCCACTCGTCGCCGACGATCGAACCGGAGGGATTCTGGCAACCCGGGCCTCCGACGAGCGCCGCGCCATCCCCTCCATTCTGGGCGGCCAGGCCGTTCATGCTCTGGCCGGTGCCTCCACCGATCTGGCAGTCGTACTTGCAGAGCTCCATCGTGCCGTTCCCGTCGCCATCGAAGCCGGTGTACGTGCCGCGGACGCCTCCCTGGCCGTTCTTTCCCAGGGGCTGCTGGTATCCCTGGGTGAAGAGCCCGCCGACAGAGGGAGCGCCGCCCGTGCCACTGGCCCCGGGACAGGACGCGTTGCCGCCGCCTGCAGCGCCCGATTGGGACTCATTGAAGCACCCGGGCGTGGAGCACTCCGTCGCGTCACGCCCGTCGCCGCCGCTCCCGCCGTTCGCCCCGGCGGTGCCGGGATTCCCATGCGCTCCGTCTCCCGCGCGCCCGCCGATGATGTGGTTGTTGGCGATGCGCAGCATCGACGAGGAGTCCTTCACGTAGACCGCATACGAGTTGCGTCCCGGATTGCCCGGCGCGGGCCGAAACGTCACGTCGTAGCCGCGGACGGTGAACCCGGCGATCACCGTCTCCTGGAAGATCCCCTCTGCGTTCACGGTGCCGCGGCGATGCTGCAGTGAGGCGAAGTCAGGCTCCGGTGCCTCGATCAGCGTGGGGAAGCTCACGACGTCGCGCCGGGTGAAGTCGGTGCTGTAGCCGCCGAAGAGCTTCACGCCGTTCTTCACGATCACCTGCTCCACATACGTCCCGGCGGCCACGAGGATCGCGCTGTGCGTGCCCGGCCTGTACGCGGTGATCGCCTGGCCGATGCTGCCGAAGGGCGCACCGCGCGAGCCGTTTCCACCGGTTGCACCCGAGCGCACGAACAGCGAGGTCGCCGCCACGCCATCGACGAGATCGCAATCGCGGTCGACGTACGGCACGCCCGCCTGCGGGTAGCTCGCGTAGATGTCGGGGACATCCACGCCACCTGCCGCTGCAGGGCACTCACAGCCGTTCGTGGGCTCCTTGTCTGCGTTCACGAACTGGTACCGCACCGAGCACGCGCCGTTGGTGCACGTGCTGGGTTTGCCGAACGCCTGCTCGCACTGCGCGTCGGTCGTGCAGGCGGCGGTGCAGGACCCGTTCGAACAGGTGCCCCCGCCGCAATCCGCCGACGTCGCGCAGGCCCGCACGCACTGCTGGTACAGCGGGTGGCAGGTGCGCCCGGCGCCGCAGTCTGCGTCCACCTGGCAGGCGCCACCACCTGGGATCGACTCCTGGGTGCAGCCCACGATCTCGCAATTGGGCGGATTGCCCAGGCCGGCGTTGCAGCCGCCTATCGCGTGCTGAATCGCCGGGTTCCACATCGCCTTGCAGTTGGTCTGGCAATTCCCGCACTGCTCGTCGGTGTCGTAGGTCCCGGAGCCGCGCGTGTTCTTGTACTGCTCGTCGACCCGGCCGTCGCAGTTGTTGTCCGTGTCGTCGCAGACCTCGACGGTGGTCTGGGACGTGTCACAAGAATCCCACTCGCCCGTCGCGCCGCAGGTCTGCTGTCCCACGCAGGTGTTGCTCGCCAGCGCAACCAGACACGACCGGGTCGCGCCCGCGCGTGCGGGGCTACAAGTACAGGAGTCGCCCTCGGGGATGCACAGCCGGTCCGCGCCCACCTGCTCGCAGCTGTATTCGCCCGGGCAGCAGCCCTGCTCTCCGACCGCTCCGGTGCAGCCTTCGTACGGCGCATGGGCGTCGCAGCGCTGCGCGCACCAGGTGCCCGGGTCTCCCCCCATCGGGATGCAGCGGTCTCCAAACGGGCTGCAGTCGAGGTCGTTCGAGCAGGTGCGGCAGGCGGAGCTCACCGCCTTCAGGCACATCACCGGCGCGTCCACCGGGTACGGCGAATATCCCGGGGCGCACAGCTTCGGCACGCAGGTCGGCGCGCCCGAGCGCACCTCGCAAGCCACCGCGCCGGGCGCCACGCCGCCGTCGAGACCGGTCGCGAGGTCCTCTACCGCCACCTCGCAGTCGTAGCCGCAAGCGCCGCAGTGAGCGGTCACACCGTACTGGCCCTGCGCGGTCAGGAACGGCTCGTCGACGACTCCGTTGCAGTCCTCGTCGAGCCCATTGCAGAGCTCCTCTCTCGGCTCGACCGCGCCACAGGTCCAACCGAACCCGCCGTCGAGCTCCGCGCACATCCACGTTCCGACGCACGCGCCGGCGCTTCCGTTCCGACACGCTGGATAGGCCGGGCTCGCCGGGAGCGTGGATACATCGACGTCGCTGTCTCCGGTATCGAGGAGTCCGTCGCAGTCGTCATCGATGCCGTTGCAGACCTCCTTCGAAGGCGTCAGCGCGTCGCAGCCCGCCCAGGTTCCATCGGGCCGGCAAAGCTCGAACCCGTAGCAGGTCCCCGTGTCATTGGCGTTCCGACAGCCGCGACCGAGCCCGACGGTGAGATCGGTGCACTCGCAGGTGCCCGTGGTCGGGATGCACTGCTTCGCCGCCCCCTGGCCACCATCCGGACCGGGCAGGTCCTCGCAGGTGTACCCGGCGGGGCACCCGGTGAACGAACAATCGCGACCACAGACCTTGCTGCCGCCGACCTCGAGGCACAGATCGCCGGCCGAGTTGCAATCCCGGTCCGTCTCGCAGGGCAGGCACAGCGAATTGAACGGCGGCGTGCAGAGGTTCTCCGCTCCCGCGGGTTTGCACTCCCAGTTGCCCGGGCATGCGTTGTCGGCGTCACAGGCGACGGTGCACACCCCGGAGCGCCCCGGCCCCGGAGGAAGGCAGCGCCCCGAGTTGCACTCTCCGTTCCGGGTACAGACAGCGCCGAGCTCGCCCTCGCCCGGGCCCGCGTCAGGCAGCACCTCGCAGCGGCCGTCGATGCATTCGAGCCCCGGCGCGCAGTCCGCCTTCGAGGCGCACTCGCAGGTCCCTGCACGAAGGCAGTCTCCCGCCGGATCCACCGGTGCCTGAAAACACCCGACGAAGGCCAACCCGATGAGGGAGGTCAACCCGATCCACGCCCGACAGCTCATTCGAGGGACCTTACACCTACATCGGTCCTCAGGCGACTCTCGGGGCGACGAACGCCGCGACGAAGGGAGAGGCGGGGCGCGCGACGATCTCCGACCAGCTTCCACTCTGGACGATCGCGCCTGCGTCCAGAACGGCGACGCTGTGGCCGAGCGCCCATGCATCCACGGGGTCGTGGGTCACGATCACGGTCGGAAGCTTCACCGTTCGGAGGTACGCCGCCAGGAACGAGCGGACCTCGCTTCGCGTGTGTACGTCGAGCGCTGAGAGGGGCTCGTCGAGGAGCAAGGCGCGCGGTTCGATGGACAGCGCACGCGCGAGGGCGACGCGTTGCTTCTCCCCACCTGAGAGCGTCCCGGGCTTTCGCTCCGCGCAATGCCCGAGGCCCAGCTCGTGAAGGAGCGCGTCGATGCGCTGCGCGCGGTCGGACCGGCTCAGCCTCACCGGAGCGCTGCCGAGCGCGAACGCCAGGTTCTCGCGGACACTCAAGTGGGGGAACAGCGCCAGGTCCTGCGGGACATACCCGAGCCTTCTGTCCTCGAGGGGCACGTCGATCCCGCCCTCGGTGTCGAGGAGGACCTCGTCTCCAACCTCCACTCTCCCGCGCTCGGCGGGCAAGGCCCCCAGCAGCAGCGACAGCACCGTGGTCTTCCCTGCTCCGTTCGGTCCGACGACGACGAGGGGTCCGTCCCCGGTCTCGAGCTCCACGTCCACACGCAAGTGTGCGATCCGTGCCAGGAGTCGGGCACGAAGGCGACCCTTCCCGCTCATGGCGCCAGCTCCAGTCCCTCCGCCGACCGCCGCTGGATCGATCGCACGAACAGGAGCAGCGCAAAGGCGATCACCAGGAGTACGACGGACAGGGCCTGGGCAGCGCGCAGGTCCGACTCGAGGGCCGTGTAGATCGCCAGTGGCAGCGTCTGCGTCTCGCCTTGCAGGTTCCCGGCGAACATCAGCGTCGCGCCGAACTCGCCCAGGGCCCGGGCCCAGCTCATGGCCGCCCCCGCCACCAGCCCCTGCGTCGACAGGGGAAGCGCGATGCGAAAGAAGACGCGCAACGGAGAGGCGCCGCATGTACGCGCCACCAGGATGATCCGGGGATCCACGCGACGGAACGCGCTGGTTGCTGCCTGAACGAAGAAGGGCGCGGAGACGAATACCTCGGCCAGGATCACCGCGACCGTGGTGAAGGTGACCGACCATCCAGCCGGATAGAGCACCCCGGCGAACAGACCGCGTCGACCGAACGCCAGCAGCATCGCGACCCCCGCGACCGCAGGTGGAATCACGATGGGCAATTGCCCCCAGGTCTCCACCGTACGCGCGAGTCGACTCCGCGCCCGCGAAAGGCTCCATGCCAGCGGCGTTCCGAACAGCACCACGATGAGCAGACTCACGAAGGTGGTGAGCAGACTGAGCCGCAGCGCAGGCCAGACGAGTGGATGCCGCAGGCCCGACTGCATGTCCGTCGTCATCGCTGCGACGATCAGCGCCACGAGGGGCGCCGCGAGGAACCCCACCAGGACGGCTCCCACGATCGCGAGGACAGCGCGCTCGGCGCGGATGCGGCGCAGACTCACCGCGACACGCTCCCGCCGGGCGGACGCGCGAAGCCCGCGTACTCCAAGACTGCCTGGCCCTCCGGGGAGAGGAGGAATGCGATCCATGCGCGCGCGAGCACGGGGCGGGAGGTCCCCGAGACGATCGCGATGGGGTATTCGGCGACCACGTTCACGTCCTCGGGGATGTCGACGACGGCGACCTGATCGAGTGCGGCCCGTGCGTCGGTCCGGTAGACGATCCCGGCATGCGCCTCCCCCAGGCTGACCCTGGCGAGGACCTGCCGGACGTTCAGCTCCCGCGACACGACCTTCGCTTCCGTCCGCGATCGGAACTC
>JBAWAM010000493.1:0-7106 GCA_049589315.1 Myxococcaceae bacterium | reverse complement strand
GCTCCGAGTGCTCCGACTGCTCGGCCGCCGCCCTCGGCGATCATGAACGAGTCGATGGATGTCTCCATCAGCAGCCTGGGGCAACAGAGGGCGGCAGCGGCACCTCGCGCCGAGTACAGCCTCGCGCCGCCCCCCGCCTGGAGGCCGCCGGCCCCTCCGCCCAACAGCGCTGCGGCGCTCGCGGGGGGATATGACCTCGCCTACCCGTCGGTGCAGCGCGAGACAGTGCAGAGTGGAAAGGGCGCCCGACGCGTGGCGCTCTTCTCGCAGAAGTGGCCGGTGAAGGTGGAGCGGCGGGTCTTCCCCGCGCTCGCGCCGGAGGCGTACCTGGTCGCCGAGCTGAAGAGTCCGTCGCCCTCGCCATTGCCCGGTGGCGTGGCCCAGCTCTACGTCGGCGCAGACCCGGCCGGGCAGGCGAACCTGTCGCTCGTCTCGCCCGGCGAATCGTTCACGTTGCCGCTGGGAATCGACCGCGCGCTCAAGCCGATCCGCAACGTCCAGCTGGTGACGGCGGAGCGCGGCTTCATCGGCCCCGACGAGCTCAACAAGTACGTGGTCACGACCGAGCTGGTGAACCCGTACCCGACCCCGGTGTTCGTCCGGATCCGCGACCAGTGGCCGGTGACCAGCGACGAGGACGTGGAGGTGAAGCTGCTCGAGACGAAGCCGTGGGCGATCCAGGACCCGGTGAAGGGCTCGCTCGAGTGGCAGCTCACGCTCCCGGCGCAGGGGAAGACAGAGGTCACGTTCAGCTACACGATCCGCCGCCCGAAGGGCTGGCGCCTGCATCAGCAAGAGGTGGTGGTCCCATGAGCGCCCTGTCTTCCTTCGTCCTCGTCGTCGTGGCGGCGAGTCCTCGCGTCGCGGAGGTCGTGGTGTTCCCGGATCGCGCCCAGGTGACGCGGGTGGCGACCGCGACCTGCCAGAGTGGAGCGGGCTCGGCGTCGGTGGCGTTCGAGGGCATCCCGCCCGCGGCCGATCCGAGCTCGTTCCGCGCGAGCGCTCGGGGTGGAACAGTGCAAGGGCTCCGGGCGGAGACGCGCACCCGGGAGCACGCGTACTCGAAGGAGCTCGCGGCGTTCGACGAGGAGCGGCGCAAGGTCGAGACGGAGATTGCTTCGGTCGACGACACAATCTCCCGCGCGCAGAACCTGGCCGAGCTCGGCAACCAGTACGACAACGTCGCCCGTGAACGGGTCTCCCGGGAGATGGCCGTGGGCCGCGCTGATACCAGGGCGTGGACTGCGGCGTTCGACGCGGCGATGCAGGCGCGCCTGTCGGGGGCGGACCAGAGCGTGAATGCGAGCACCCGACGGCGTGCGCTCGAGTACCGGCTGCAGGACCTTTCCCGGCGCGCCTCGGGGTTGCAGGCGGCGGCGCAGCGCACGGAGCACGTGGCCGAGGTCCTGGTCTCGTGTGCTGGCAGCGCGTCGTCCCCCGAGGTCCGGCTGACCTACCTGGTGGGCGGGGCGTCGTGGCATCCGACCTACGAGGCCCGGACCTCGGAGGGTGGGTCGAAGGGCCACGTCGAGCTCTCCACCTTCGCTGCGGTCCGGCAGGCCACCGGCGAGGACTGGGCGGGCGCGAAGCTCACGCTCTCCACCGCGGTCCCGGTGCAGGACGCGACCCCGCCCGAGCTGAAGAAGCTGGAGATCTCCGCCGAGAAGCGGGAGCAGCCGAAGAAGGTCCTGGCGCGCCGGGAGGAACAGATCCGTCACGCCCAGTCGGGGCAGGGGGTTTCGGGCGGGGAGGGGACGGGGCTCGCAGCGCGGTCGCAGGGCCTGTCGGTGCAACTCGAGGTGCCGGGGGCCTCGGACGTGAAGGGCGATGGGAGCACGGTGCGCCTGTTCGTGGCGCGGAGCCGGCTGCCGGCGCGCTTCGCCTGGAGGACGGCCCCGAGCCTCTCGCCGTTCGTATTCCGGGTCGCGGAGGTGACGAACACCGCCGCCTTCCCTCTGCTTACGGGGAGCCTCGACGCCTTCCGCCGCAACGGCTTCATCGGCCGCTATCCGTTGGAGCGGGTGCCCCAGGGCGGGGCGTTCGAGCTGACCTTCGGACTCGAGGACTCGATGAAGGTGAAGCGGATTCCGCTCGAGGAGGTGAAGCGCGACGCCGGCCTGTTCAACCAGCACAAGCGCTTCCGCTACGCCTACCGGATCGAGGTGGCGAACCACGGCCGCGCGCCGGAGGAGGTCGAGCTCGTCGAGCGCATCCCGGTCTCGGAGCTGGAGGACGTGGTCGTGGAGGTCGAGCAGGACAAGACCACCTCCGGCTACGAGCTGAAGCTGCCGGACGGGCTGGTGGTGTGGAAGGTGAAGCTGAAGCCGGCGGAGGAGCGGAAGATCGAGCTCGCGTTCCACGTCGACGTGCCCGCCAGCTATGACACCGGGGGATTGTGAGCGGCCGGGAACGTTGGACGTGCGATTTTACCGGGTGCACGCGCCGACACATCCCGTTAGGCTCGGTTCGACCCGCTTGCGGTTGATCAGAGCCGCGGATACATGGCGCCAAACCCATGAAGATCGCCGAGTTCCTCAGCCCGAAAGCCGTGGTGGCGAATCTCTCAGCCCGGACGAAGGCGGACGTCCTGTTCGAGCTGAGTCGTGCGCTCACCCAGGCGCATCCGGAGCTGAATCCCGACCGGCTGGTCGAGGTCCTCCAGGAGCGTGAGAAGCTCGGGTCGACCGGGATCGGCGAGGGCGTGGCGATCCCCCACGGGAAGCTTGCAGGACTGCCGCAGCTCATGGCCTCCTTCGGCGTCTCCCGCGAAGGCGTGGACTTCGAGGCCATCGACGGCAAGCCCACCCACCTGTTCTTCGCGTTGGTGGCGCCGGAGAACTCCGCGGGGGTCCACCTGAAGGCGCTGGCGCGCATCTCGCGGCTGTTCAAGAATCCGCGCTTCAGGCAGAGCATCCTCGATGCGACGTCGAGCGAAGAGATCTATCGGCTGATCGCGGAAGAGGACGCCCGGAACTGACCTGAGCCGGGGGGACGTCTCCATGGACGTCGTGGTTCGCGCGGTCAATCAGCGGTTCGTCGATGAGGTCGTCTTCCCCGTCTTCACCCGGGGCGCGCGGGACAACCGCGCAGCGCTCGAGCGGCTGCACGCCGAGGTCGACGACGTCGAGATCCGCATGCAGGTGGAGGCGCTCCTCGACCGCAGCGGCGACGGTGGGTGGTCCGAAGTGGAGACGGACCGCTGGCAGGACGTGGTCTACCGCCTGCTCTTCTCGGATTGGGAGCGCTCGCCGACCGGCTGGGTGACCGGCGGCCAGGAGGAGGCCTTTGCGGCGAAGCTGGACGAGGGGGTGCACACGGCCCTCATGATCAGCGACCCGCTGTACCCGTACTGGGTCCCCGCGGAGGCGGCCCGGCAGCGGGAGCAGCTCTTGATGCCCCCCTTCCTGGAGCGCGGACTCGCCGGATTCCTCAGCGGGATCTGGGAGCCGTGCCCGTCGTTCGCGCCGGGCGAGGTGCTCACCACGCGGGGGACGAACATCTACCGGCCCGCGGAGGCGCTGGCGATTTCGGATTGGAGCCATCGCAGCCGTGACTTCGTGGAGGAGTGGAGCGCGGAGCTCCCCCGGACGCTGCGCGCGCTGCTGGAACGCGAGATCGCGCGGCTGGATCCGGTGGAGATTCCAGAGGCGAAGGAGCTCCTCGCCTACTGGCTCGGGCAGGTGTCGAAGCCGCCGTCATTGACGGTCGCGTTCTCCGGGCTGGGGTCGACGGCCGTCCACTGGGTCCGCGACATCGCCGCGCTCGCGGGGCAGGTGAGGAAGGCCGCGGTACGCGAGCAGGGGCTCACGGCGATCGTCACGGGGGCGCATAGGGCGTGGTTCTGACCGGCACTGCGGTTAGCGGCGCTGGTCGGCAGTTGGCAGTTGGCAGTTTGCAGTCGGATGCGCAGTGGGCTGGTCGCGGGGATTCCCCCTGCTGACTGCCAACTGCCAACTGCGAACTGCCGACCCTTGCCGTCACACTCTGCTGTCGAGCAGGATCGTCACCGGCCCGTCGTTCACCAACGCGACCTTCATGTCCGCGGCGAAGATTCCCGTCCCCACGGTGAGGCCCAGGGCGCGCAGTCGTTCGCAGAAGAGCTCGTACAGGCGCTTCGCCTCCCCGGGCTCGCACGCGTCGATGAAGCTGGGCCGGTTGCCCTTCCGCGCGTCGCCGTAGAGGGTGAACTGGGACACGGCGATGACCTGGCGCGAGCCGTCGAGCACGCTCCGGTTCATCTTGCCCTGGTCGTCCTCGAAGATGCGCAGGTTCGCGACCTTCTTCACCATCCACTCGAGGTCGGTCTCGGTGTCGCCCCTGCCGACGCCCAACAGCACCAGGAGGCCGGGGCCGATCTCGCTCACCCTGTGGCTCACGCCGTCGCCTTCGACGGTGACGGACGCGGAGAGGACTCGCTGAACGACGCTGCGCATGGGAGCGCTTTCTAGTCGGCGAGCTTCTTCGGATCGAGCGCGTCCCGCAGGGCGTCGCCGAGGAAGTTGAACCCGAGCACGACGACGGCGATGGCGATGCCGGGGAACAGCGCGACGTGCGGCGCCACCAGGAGGTACTGGGTGCCTTGATCGACCAGCGCGCCCCACGACGGGGTTCCGGGCGGCGCGCCCAGCCCGAGGAAGCTCAGGGACGCCTCGGCGAGGATGGCCCCGGGAATGGCGAAGGTCGCCTGGATCAGGATGGGCCCGGCGGCGTTCGGCAACAGGTGCCGGAACAGGATGCGCCCGTCGCTCGCGCCCAGCGCCCGGGCGGCCTGCACGTAGTCGCGCTCGCGCAGGCTCAGGATCTGCGCGCGCACGAGCCGGGCGTAACCGGTCCAGCCGGTCGCGGCCAGGGCGAAGACGACGTTCGCCAGCGACGGCCCGAGCACGGCGGTGATGAAGATGGCCAGCAGGATGCCGGGGAACGCGAGCAGCACGTCGACGACGCGCATGATGACTTCGTCGACGGCGCCGCCGAAGTACCCGGCGAGGCCTCCGAGCGTGACGCCGACTGCGGCGGACAGGAGCACGGCGAACAGGCTCACGATGATCGAGACGCGCGCGCCGTAGATGACGTGGGTCAGCACGTCGATGCCGTTCTCACCTGCGCCCAGGACGTGGGCATCGCTCGGCGGGGCGAGCTCGGCGGCCAGGTCGATCGAGGTGGGCGCGTGCGGCGCGAGCCACGGCGCGAACACGGCGGTCAGGACCAGCAGCGCGGCGACGACGAGCCCGAACCGCCCGGCATTGCCGCCGAGCACATGGCCCAGCGCGGTCTTGCGGCTCCTCGGCGGGAGGGGGATGGAGACGGCCTCGCTCATCGTCGCTTCACCCGGGGATCGACGACCGCGTACAGCAGGTCGGTCAGCGCGTTGATCACCACGTACGACAGCGTGAACACCAGCACGGTCGCGCGCACCACGTTGTAGTCGCGCTTCTCGATGCCGGTCAGCAGCAACGTACCCATGCCCGGCCACGCGAACACCTTCTCGGTGACGATGGCGCCGCCGAGCAGGGTGCCGAACTCGAGCCCCAGCACGGTGATGATCGGCAACAGCGCGTTGCGGAAGGTGTGCTTCCACAGCACGACATGGCTCGCCAGGCCCTTGGCCTTCGCCACCGTGACGTAGTCCTCGCGCAGGGTCTCCAGCATGGAGGCGCGGGTCATCCTCGATAGGAACGCGGCCAGCGCGGTGCCGAGCGTGACCGACGGGAGGATCAGGTTCCGCAGGGTCTCCGCGCCGGAGACGGGCAGCCAGTCGAGCTTGATGCTGAAGAGGATGATCAGCATGGGCCCGAGCCAGAAGCGGGGCAGCGCCACCCCGGTCACGGCCACGCCCATCGCCGCGTTGTCTATCGCCGTCCCTCGACGGGAGGCGGCGGAGACTCCGAGTGGCACGGCGAGGATGATCGCCACCAGCATCGAGCTGAACGTGAGCAGGAGGGTGTTGGGCAGCGCGGTGGCGATCTGCGGCAGCACCTTCTTCTGGAACGGCGGCAGCGAGGTGCGGAGCTCGCCGGTGACGAGATCCCGCGTGAACATCCACAGCTGCACGTGCCACGGCTTGTCCAGGCCCACGGCACGGCGCAGGGCGTCGCGATCGACGTTCGAGGCCTGCTCCCCGAGCATCACGTCGACGGGGTCGCCGGGGACGAGGTTCAGGAACAGCGACACGAGCACCACGGCGCCCACGACCGCGATGAGGGTGGTGAAGACGCGTCTCACCGGGCCTCCTTCGCCTCCGCCAGAGGGCGGAAGAAGCCGTGCGCGGAGGGCACGTAGTTCTGGAGTCGCTTCGACACCACGGCGACCGCGCTCTCGTGCCACAGGGGCGCGTAGGGGAGATCGCGATCGATGAGGTGCTGGGCGCGCGCGTAGAGGTCCGTGCGGTCCGCGCGTGAGGCGGACGAAGCGCGATCGAGGAGGCCGTCGAGCTCGGTGTTCGCGTACCCGCCGCGGTTGAGCCCGCCGAAATTGTTCTCCTTCGTGGGGATGTGCTCCGAGGCGAACACCCAGCGGAGGAGATCCGGCTCCACCACGGCTGCCCACTTCAGGGTGATGACCTCGAAGTTGCCGCGCCGCACGTCGCTGAAGAAGGTGCCGAACTCGAGCGCTCGCAGGTCGACCTCGATTCCGCCCTTCTCGAGCTGCTCCTTGAAAACCAGGGCGATCGACTTGCGGAACCGGTCGGTCGAGGTCTTGTAGGAGAGGGTGAAGCGGGGCTGTCCGCCCGGGCCGTCTGGATCGGGGTAGCCGGCCTCGTCGAGGAGGCGCGCGGCTTCTTTGGGATCGAATCGGCAACCGGTGGTCGAGGCGTACGCCCAGTGGGTCTTCGGCAACATTCCGCTCGCGGGCACGGCGAGGCCGTGGAACTTGTGCTCGACGATCGGCGAGACGTCGACCAGATGGCACACGGCGCGGCGGACGCGCGGGTCGGACATGGGCCCGTTTCGAACGTTGAAGCCCATGTAGGCGTAGCCGGTGCCGTCGCGCGTGAGGACCCGGATTCCAGGTTCCTTGCGCAGCATCGGCAGCACCGCCGGCGACACGGCGTTCACCACGAGATCGGCGCGGCCCTTGAGCAGCTCGAGCACCCGCGTGGTCTCGTC
>JBAWAM010000492.1:0-12163 GCA_049589315.1 Myxococcaceae bacterium | reverse complement strand
AGCGCGGCGACCTCCCCGCAGCGCTCCAGGCCTACGAGCGCGTGGCGCTCCCGGAGCTCGATCCCGGCCGCGCAGCCCTCTACGTCGAAGAGGCCTGGACCCGCTATCGTCAGGGTGACCTCGTGGGAGCCATGGCCGACCTGAACACGATCGAAGCGCCGTCGTTCCGCAACGAGTTCATCCCGGACCGCTACATCCTCCGCGCCCTCATCTTCAGGCGGCTGTGCCACTTTCTCCCCGCCCGCCGCGCCCTCCGCGAATTCAACCGCCGCTACGCCAACGCGGTGCAGACGATCCGGCAGCGGACCGAGCTGACACGGGACGAGGAGCTCCGGCGCGCAGCCCTGCTCCGCGGCGCCGCGCGGCGCGCGTCCGACTTCCTCGAGCTGCTCGAGCGCGAGTCGGACCTGCTGACCCGGCATTCGTCGGACTTCGGCCCCCGGCTCCACGAGCAGCTCGCCCGGACCTACGCGGTCGCCCGCGCCGAAGCGAAGCGCGTGCTGGAGCTCCGCCTGGACGAGGCCATCGAGAACGAGGCCGACCGCCTGCTCGTGGCGGACGAGCAGATCGAGCTGCTCGACTACGAGGTCGGGCTCAGGATCTACGAGCGCATCCAGGAGAACCCGGACGCCCCGGCGCTGCCCGAGGATGACGCGCTGTCGCCGGGACAGGTCAGCTTCCCGTTCGCCGGCGAGTTCTGGAATGATGAGCTCCGCAGCTTCGAGTTCGTCGCCAACAACCGCTGCAAGGAAGGAGAGCTCGAATGAGCGCCACGCTGCTCCTGCTCGTGGGATCCCTCCTCTCCAGCACCGCGACCAGCAACGCCGGGAGCGAAGCGGTGCTGCGGGAGAACATCCAGAAGGTCGATCTCTCCATCGAGGAGACGGAGCGGATGATCTCTCGCTCCATGGGGAAGCCGTTCCTCCCCGACCTGCATCTCCGGCTCTGCGAGCTATATGTGGAGAAGAGCCGCTACGTGTACCATCTCCACGGCGCGGGCAGCGTCTCGCCGGAGGCGAAGCTGCTGAAGGAGAAGGCGATCCGTCTGTACGACGAGCTGCTGCGCGACTTCCCCGACTACGCGAAGCGCGACGTCGCGTTCTTCTATGTCGCGCACGAACAGCGCGAGCTCGGCCTGGTCGACGAGATGCTCAAGACGCTCGACGAGCTCGTCCGCAAGCACCCGAAGAGCCCGCTGCGGTTCGAGGCCGAGCAGATCATCGGCGATCACTTCTTCGACAAGTCGAACCTGGACGAGGCGGAGAAGCACTACCGGCTCGTGCTGTCCGGACCCGAGGCGCCCGTACAGGATCTCGCCCGGTACAAGCTCGGGTGGATCCGGGTGAACAAGGGGGACCACAAGGGCGCAGCCCGGTTCTTCGAGGCGGCGGTGCGCAGCCGGCATCCGAAGGGATCGCAGTCCGGCAAGCAGCTCGGCGTCAAGCGCGAGGCGCTGCTGGACCTCGCCTTCAGCTACACGGAGGTGCACGAAGGCAAGAACGCGCTCCCGTACTTCGAGCGGCTCTCCGACTCGCGGGCGACGTATGCCCTCGTCCTGGAGAAGCTGGCGTCGCGCTATTCGGCGAAGCAGCAGTTCGCGCTGGCCGCCGAGTCGTTCCGGACGCTGCTCCGGATCCAGCGGGATCCCTCGATGGATGTGGAGCGGGTGCAGCGCCTGTACGACGCGCTCCAGGACGCGAAGGGGAAGATGGCCCCGACGCCGGAGGACGTCGAATTCGTGGTCCGCGCGGCCACCCAGGTCCGCCTGGACAACCAGAAGTCCCCCGCCGACAAGCTCAAGCAGCTGTCGGAGCTGGAGGAGATGGGCCGGGACCTCTCCACCCAGCTCCATGTGCAGGCGAAGAAGACGGATCGCCGGAAGGACTGGCTGGCGGCGGCGAGCGCGTATGAAGCGTACCTCTCCTTCTTCCGGCCCGAGGCGCACGTCCGCAAGCTGATGCGCAACCGCGCCGACGCGCTGTTCGCGGCGGAGGACTTCACCCGCGCCGGCCGCCAGTACGAAGCGCTGGCCCGCCTCGAGGAGGGCCGCGACAAGGGCGCCTACGAGTCGGCGCTCTACGGCTCGCTGGCCTCCTACAAGTCTTCGCTCGGATCGAAGCGCAGCGAGAAGCTGACCTCCTTCCAGTTCACCGACGCGCGCCAGGCGCTGAAGCACCTGGGATACGAGTACGTGGAGAAGTTCCCGCGACACGCGCGGGTGCCCGAGGTTCAGTTCAACATCGCCCGGGCGCACTACGAAGACGGCGAGCTGGATCGGGCTGCGGAGCTGTTCACCACGTTTGCCCTCGCCCACTCCGCGCACAAGGACGCAACCGTCGCCGGCCACCTGGCGCTCGACTCGCTCCGCCGGATGAAGTCGCACACGAAGCTCGCGGAGACGGGCCGGAAGCTCGTGAAGTCGAAGCTGCCCGAGTCCTTCCGCGCGGAGGCGAAGCAGGCGCTGGCGCTCGCCGAGGAGGAGGCGCTGCACGAGATGGTGCTCGCGAAGGCGAACGAGACGGGAGACGTCATCACCGGCCTGGTCCAGGCCGCCGACGAGAACGCCGGCAAGCCGATGGGCGAGAAGGCCCTGTACGCGGCCGTGCTCGCCGCGCGGGAGAAGCGGGCGCTGGATCAGGAGCGTGAGCTCACGGAGAGGTTCCTCCGCGACTATCCGCAGTCGACCCAGGGCCGCGAGCTCCTGGTGGGCCTGGCGCGCAGATCGGCGGAGGCCGGCAGGTTCGACGAAGCCGCCACCTGGTTCGAGCGTTCTGCGTCGCGGTCGCAGCCCGGCGCCCTCGAGGATCGGATGGCAGCCGCCCGACTCCAGCTCGAGCTCCAGGACCATCCGAAGGCGATCAAGAACCTGGAGCTGGCGCTCTCTCTCGCGGATGACGCGCGCAGGGCCTCGCTGCGGATGATGCTCGCGGAGGCGCACTGGAAGGCGAAGGACGCCGCACAGGCGCGCTCGCAGCTCCGCAAGGTCCTCGAGCAGGACGGCCGCAACGCGCAAGCCCTGGCCCTGCTGGCGGAGATGGAGTCGCAATCCGGCGAGGTGACCGACCAGCTCGTCGGCCGCCTCCGCGCGCTGGCCCGCGATGGCGGCGACAGCACGAACGAGATCGCCCGCGGTCTGTGGTTCGCCAGCGAGCCGGCCTTCAAGGCGTTCCAGGAGATTCCGCCGGAGGAGCTGGAGGAGAAGGCGGCCACCTTCCAGGCGCTGCAGGCGCAGTACGTGGAGATCGCCTCGCTCGGATCCCCGGACTGGGTGCTCGCTTCGCTGTGGCGGATCGCCGCCGGGCTCGAGCACCTGTCGCAGGCCATGGAGGACATGCCGGTGCCCGACGGGGCCTCGGATGAGGAGGCCGCCGCGTTCGAGGAGGCCGTGGCGCAGCAGGCGGCGGCGTTGAAGGCGCAGGCCGACGAGGCCTACCAGGCCTGCATCTCCCGCGCGGAAGGCATGGGCGTCTACACGCCGGCCGTGCTCGGGTGTCGCACGCGGAAGAGCAACCTCGACGTGCGGCCGCCGGTCCTGAAGACGTCCGCCGACGGCAAGGTGCCCGCCGAGGTGCTCACCCTCGCGGCGAAGAACCCCGACGCCACCGCGCTCGAGAAACTGGGCCTGGCCTATCTGCAGGCCGGACAGCTCTCGTCGGCCCGGCTCGCCCTGTCCCGCGCCGTGGAGACGCAGGAGTCGCTCCCGGCGGCGCAGACCGCGCTGGGCTTTACCCTGCTGCTCTCCGGAGACCCGACCGGCGCAGCGCTCGCGTACGGCAAGGCGCTGGAGCTGGACGCCGGGTTCGACAGGGCGCGGCTCAACCTCGCCTCCCTCAAATGCCGGGTCGGGGATCGCGAGGGCGCCCGAAGCGAGGCGGCTCGGATCCAGCGCGCCACGTCGATCTCCGGGCCGGATGTGGATCAGGAGTGGAAGCGCTGCATCGACGCGGTCAGCCATCGCTGACCCGGGGAGACCTTCATCATGAGACGGAACATCGGGCGAGCCACGTTCTCCTTGCTTGGGATTTTCATGCTGGTGGCGTGCGGCTCGGGCACGAACACGCTCGACGGGAGCCTCGCGGACGTCGTCGATCTGGGGTACGAGCGCGCGGAGCTGGCGGCCGCCGAGGGTTCGCTCGTGCTGAAATTCCTCCGGCCGCGGGGTACCGGTGAGGACGTCGTCTTGAAGCTGTCGGTCAACACCGCCGGCCTGACCGCGCAGGCGGTGATCGACATCGACCTGACCGAGCAGGTCGCGGAGCTCGGACCGCGCGGCGCGGTGACCCGCCACGTCTTCGAGGACCCCAACGAGACGCTGCCTCCGATCCGGCGCGGCCGACTGGTGCTCCAGGAGGTGGCCGGGACGACCGACCGGGTGAAGGGCGAGTTCTCCGCCACCTTCACCCAGGGGCACGAGTTCGGCGCTGGCCGGACCGTGTACGGCGAATTCGAAGCAGAGGTCATCCGATGAGCGCGTGGCGCTGGCTCCCGCTGGTGCTGCTCGTCGGGTGCGTGCCAGGCAGGGGCCAGCGGGTTCCGGAGGAGACGCTGGCCCGGATCCCCTTCGCCGGACGGGTGGAGCTGCTCGACGCAGAGGACGAGCTGGCGCTCGCGCATCAGCGGGTGGCAGAGGCCGCCCGAGACCAGGAGAAGCTGCAGGAGGAGATCCGGGACGCCGAGGCCCATCTCGACACCGCCGAGGCTGCGGCGCGACGACAGAAGTCGCCGAAGCTCGAGCAGCTGGCGGTAGACGAGGCACGCGCCAGGCTCAAGTACCTCTACGCCCGGGATGACGCGGAGAAGCGCAACAGGAAGGCGGCGGAGCTCCAACTCCAGTGCGCGGAGGCGCGCCTCGAGCTGGCCAGGGTCAAGGTCGCCCAGAAGGCGAAGATCGAAGGCGCAGACCAGCTCCCCGTGGAGCAGTTCGAGAAGCAGGTCGACCGGTGCAGCGCCCAGCTCGAGGAACGACACGTGGAGCTCCGCACGCAGCAGGCCCAGATGCGAGCTGCCCGGTCTGACTGGGAGGCCCGGCGCCTCGCCCTGGATTCGGCTGCGCAGGGGCCGGAGGTCATTCCGTTCCTCAGGTGAAACCCTTGTGACGACGATCCAGCCGCTCCAGTAGACACGGGGCTGCGGCCTGCGGCCAATCGCGTTCAAGGCGCCAATCCCATTGGGTTGGCGCCTTTCCTTTTTCCAGGGAGCGATGAGATGACGTCCCGTACCGCAGTCCTCTTCTGTTGTGCCTCCGCGCTGGCGCTGATCGGCTGTGCGTCCGACAAGGCCTCCCAGCGAACCGAACCCACCGCACAAACCAGCGAGCAGGCCCTGGAGCAACGGCATTCCATGTGCCCGATGGACGTGAAGGGCGCGACGGTCGATGCCGAGGATACCGAGAATGGCGTCGCACTGGTCTTCACGACGAACGATCCCTCCCAGGTCGAAGAACTCCGCCGGCGCGTCCAGCACATCGGCGAGATGCACAAGCAACACCACGGAATGCACATGGGCGGTGGAGGGATGCACGGCCACGAGCACGGCGAGGGCCATGAGCACGGCGAGGGTCATGGCCACATGGGGGCCGAGACTCAGGTCGACCTGCCTCCTCTCTCCCGGGACGCGATCGCGGACGTCCGCACTGAAGAGGTGGAGAACGGCGCGCGGGTGGTGTTCGAAGCCTCCAGCCCCGAAAGAGTCGAGGAGCTCCGCACTGCGATGAAGGCCCGCGCCGACCGAATGAAGTCGGGCGCCTGCCCCATGAAGATGATGGGCATGGGGCCTGAGTCGAGCGGCAGCTGAGCCTTTTCAGTCGAGGAACGCCGCGAGGAACCGGTCCGCCTCCCGCTGGATGAGCGGAAGCGAATCCTTGAGCTCGTGGCCGTCGTCCACCTCGACCAGGTGCACGTTGCGGCGTTCCCTCGCCCAGGTCCGCGTGACGTCGATGCTGCACGTGTCGTCGTTGACGCCGTGGATCACCAGCGTGGGCACCCGAACGTGGGGCCATCCGCCGTTGCGCGCGTCGAGCACCGCCGCGTCCTCGTAGAAGCCGTAGTCGACCCGGGCCTGTCGCTGCTGTGCGTGGTCGTACGTCTCCATCCAGCCGGTGTCCCGCCAGCGACGCATGTCCGCCTCGCCGACGCGCTTTGCGAGCTGCTCGGCGATGCGGAATCCGGGAGCCAGCAACACCAGCGCGCGCACGCGCGGATCGGACTCGGCAAGCCGTGCGGCGGCGAGCCCGCCCAGGCTCGAGCCGAAGACCACGGCGCGGTCGGCCTCGCTGCCGATCGCGAGGCGCATCGCCTCGAGGATGGCGCTCAGGCGCAGGTGCTCGAACGAGGGGAGGCGCAGATCCAGCCGCTCCAGGTGGACGCTTCGAGCGGCGTAGTGCTTCGCCAGCGCGACGCCCTTCATCGACCCTGGGCCAGAGGCGAAACCGTGTGCGTACAGCCAGCGAGGTGAGGCGTTCCCCAGGGTCGTGACCATGAGGCGAGCCTACCCGCCCTGACGCCCGACCACCCGGCTCTGTTGCTTTGCGAACCAGCCAGGGGACGCGAGCAGCTTGAGGTAGCGCTTGCCACCGCGCACCTCCAGGCCGGCCGAGAGGGCGCCTGTCCTGAGGCGCGCGGCGCCGTCCTTCTTCGTCGAAGTCAGCCGCGCCACGCCGGACACCCACGTCCGGCCGACCCGCGCGGTGAAGTCGTCGACGCGCACCCAGCCGCGGCCGAACCCGACGTCCGCCAGCGCGCGCACGTCGTTGGGCGTGAAGAGCTTCTGCGCCCACCGCGGGACCCGGGTGCGATCGAGCATGGCGCGGAAGAACGGGCGGGCGTCGTCGAAGCTCAGCTCGACCTTGCCCTGGAACATCTCCCGGCGGTCCAGGTTGAGGGAGGCGCGCGAGACCTTCACCTCGCCCCCCCACGCCCGCCGGAAGCGGCCCGAGGTCACCTGCATGTCGCGGAGCGAGACCTGCGTCCCCGCCAGCGACACCTTGCGGAGGTCAGGGCGCACGCCCGCCACGCGAAGGTGGACGTCGATGTCCCCCGTCGCCGAGTCCTCCTGTTGCCGGAGCGCCACGTCCTTCAGCCGTACGTCGACGTGCCCCGAGCCGACGCCCTCGACGAGGTCGACGTGGAGTCTTCCCTTCACGGAGCCACTTCCCCCCAGCACCTCCAGGCCCAGGGGCTCGGGGAGGACCTGGTTGAGGACCCTGAGCTTCGGGATCTCCGAACGGGTGAGCACGAGCCGCGCGTCCTTCGGCGGCGCCAACGCCCGTACGTCGCTCCCGGAGACCGCGGTCGTCAGCCGCACCGCCGCGTTCCGCACGTACTCGAGCCCATTGTCCGGGTCGCGCAGGGACAGGCGGGTGGCGCTCACGTCGATGTCGACGTGTCCTTCCTTCGTGACCTCGGCGCTGGACTTCGCGCCTCCGGCCGCGGTGAGGCCACCGACCTTCATGGTGGCCCGCGGAACGTCCAGGGACAGCCGGCTGCCCGGATCGAGCACCCCTTCGTTCAGCCGCCCATCGAGCGCAAACCGCCCCGGCGACCCTGAGATGGCCAGCTTCTCGGAGGCCCCGAGCGCGAGCGCCGTGCCGGCGATGTCCTGCAGCGCACCGGTGAGCGACACCTTCGTGTCGACGTAGTCGAGGATCTTCGCGCCGGGGACGTTGAGCGCCGGAAATGGGTCGATCGTCACGGCCAACTGCCCGCGCACCTCAGAGCTCACCCCTTGCGACGCGCGGGTGATGGTCCCTCCCTGGAGCTCGAGCTGGGCCGGGCCCACCCTGGCCTCGTTGTCCAGGTGGAGGCTCCACGCGCCGGTCGCGTGCATCGGCCCCTGGTACCTGAAGGTGTCCACCCACAGCTCGTCGGCGAGCGCGCTCACGCTCTCCATCCGGATCGTCCACGCCTCGGGTCCCTTCGGGATGTAGGGGGGGCCACCCTCCTGCCGGAGGCCCACCGCCCCATACCCTTCGATGGGGGGCTGCGACAGGGTGAGCTCCGGCGTCACCTCGTCCGCGAGCACCTTGCGGCGGAGGCGGAACGACGTCCCGCTCGTCGAGACGTCCGTTGCGTGGAGCACCCGGTCCCGGAGGGAGCGCAGATCCAGCCACACCCGCGCGCGGTCGACGTCCAGTTGCCATTGGACGAACGGGTCCTGGACTCGCAGTGAGAAGGACCGAACGAACACGAGCCCGGGGAACGGGCTGAACGCCTGGAACTTGACCCGCATCATCTCGGGCTGGCTGTTCGCCTTCCCCGGAACCAGCAGAAGCAGGGTGTTCGCGCCAACGAGGTAGACCGCCTCGAGAGCGAGCACGGCCATCACGAGGTATCTGAGGACGCGGGAGAGATGGCGCATGCAGTCGCTCCGAACGTTCGGGCCCTGCGCGCCGATTCCCGCTCTCAGCAAATGGAGTCAGGCGCCCGAGCGTTTCCACCCGGGCGCCCTCTCGGGACTCCCAGCGCCGCAGCTAGTAGCCCCCGTCGCGGCCGCCCACCTGCCCCGCACCGCCGGTTCCGCCCTGCTGGCCGGCTCCCATTCCGGGCTCCTGCTGGTAACCGCCGGGCTGATCCTGCTCGGTGCCCTGCTGTCCGCCGCCGCCCATCCCCTTCTCCATCTTCTGGGTACCCTGCTCCACCTTCTCGTGACCCTTCTCCATCATCTGCCGGCCCTCCTGACCGGCCTGACCTGCGCCCCCCTGGCCCTCGCCCCCTTGCCTTTGGCAGCCCGCGGCCAGCAGCGCAGCCCCTGCGAACATTCCGATGATGAGTTTCTTCATCTCGCTCGTCCTCCCCTCACTCAGAGGTTCGCGAGAAAAGGTTGGGCCGTCCTGGCCATCCGCAATACGTCGGATGTTGGCTGCACGTGGGGCGGCCAGGCGCCTGGGCGCTCAGTGCTTGAGCCCGCCCACTCCCCCGAGGTGGGTCGCCTCCTTCTCCTCGAGGCCATGGTTCATGAGGAAGTGGTACAGCGGCACCGGCTCGTCGTGACTTCCGCCCATGAGCTCGAAGACGTACCGCCCTTCGACGCCGCTCTCGCGGTCGGGGATGGCCTGGACGAAGAGGACGTCGGCGGCCTCGATGAGGACCTCGCCGACGAGCTGCTTCCCCCTGAGGAGCTGCACGAGCGGGGTGTGGTCCGGCTCCTCGGTGAAGAACCAATGGAACTCGTCCGTGTCGTAGAGAAACGCCTCCTCCGTCCCCGCGCGGATCACGCAGTTCGGGTGCTCGACGACCCAATGCCAGAACTCTTCGAAGCTCAGGGTGTGCCCCTGTTCGATCACAATGCTCACAGCGACCTCCGGGGGGCGCGGTCTAGCGCAGTCGCGCTGCGCCGTCATTGCCTCGCTCGCACCTCAAGGCGACCCGACGATCACCCGTGCCCGGCCCGACATCGGCAGGGTGATCTCTTCGACCTGGAACCCACCTCCACGACCCAGGTCGGCGAGGTGCCGCATCCACGGGTTGTAGGGCATTCCGTTGTCCGAGCAGCACGGGACCACCGCGAACGGGATCCGGTGCTTCAGCGCGTAGTCGATGATCACCCGCGTCGCCCCGTCCGGGTGCATCCCCACCACCAGATCCGCCTCGCAGGGCTCCTCGAGCGTGAAGATCCGCTCGGCATAGCGGACGTCCAGCCGCTTGTGCCGGAGATCGAACGTGGTGACGGTGCGGCCCAGCCCGGTGAGCGCCTCGTTCAAGCGCCCCATCCCGCCCGCGACATCGAAGACGCGCGTCGCCGGGAAACGGTCCACCAGGAACTTCGCAAAGAGTTCGAACCTGCGCTTGTCGGCCACGCGCGGCGAATTAACAGGTCACCGAACCACGGTCACCGGGGTGTTCGCGTGGTGCACCACCCGATCGCTCACCGACCCGAGGAGCCACCGGGCCACGGCCGAGTGCCCCCGCGCCCCCATCACGATCATGTCGGCGTGGAGCTTCTCCGCCTGCTCGACGATCACGTCGGCGGGCTCGCCGACCTCCACGTGCCGTTCCACCTGCTCGGCCGGGAGCGCGGCGGCGAACTCGTCCAGCTGCTTGCGCGCGGCGACCACGCGCTCCTGGTCCTCCTTGGGCCCGATCACGACCGAGTCCATCGGCCCGAGCGGGAGGACCCAGGGCTGCTCCAGGACGGTGAGCAGGAGCAGGCGTGCGTTCGACGAGCGGGCGAGCTCCACGGCAAAGCCCGCCGCCTTGCGCGAGCCGTCCGACCCGTCTACCGCGACGAGGATGCGAGAGATCATCGACCGCAAGGTCGGCATCGAATGGGGGTCGCGGGAGGGACGCCCGGTCGCCTGCCGGGTTTCCTATTCAGAAGTGACCGTCGCACGGCGTCCCGAGCTCGAGCCCGGCGTACGGTCCCTGATCCCCATAGATGAGCAGCCGGTTGTCCAACACCGGGAGCCAGCTCAGCTTCGCGCGACCCGCTTCGTGGATCCACTCGGCCTCGCCCCCGTTCGGCTTCAGCTTCAGCCTGCCGCCGGCCGCGGCGAGCACATCGCCGCTCGAATCGTGCGCCAGCGCCTCGGCGACGTGTCCGGTCAGCCTGCCCTTGCCCCCGACGTAGAGGCGGAAGTCGGTGTTGTCCTCGGGCTCGCGCGCCTGGTCGACGTAGAAGTAGTTCCCGTCGTCGTCCCGCGCGAGCGCGTACGCCTGTCGCTGCCACCGGGGCTTGAACAGCTTCGCCTTCGCGAGGAACGCCGAGGTCTCCTTCTTCGTCAGGGGCCGGTAGGAGATCTTCTTCTCACCACAGGTCAACGTGTACGCGCCGTCGCGGAACGAGAAGCTGGCCTGGGCGGGAGCCCTCGCGCGCGGCTCCCAGAACGTTACCGAGAACGCGATCCGGCCTTCGGAGCCGCCGCCGAACACCCGCTGCGCGTGGAGCTTCGAGGCCGAGCCATGCAGGAAGGCGCCGTCGGTCAGCATGAACGGCTCGAACGCGAGATACCGCCCCCCTCCATCGGTGACGACGGTGAGCGCCGCCTTGTCGAGGCCCTCGAGCGGGACGTCGGCATGCGGGGCCGGAAGCGGCTTCGAGGCGGCGGGCGCGACCTGCTGCTGGGCAGGCGCGACCACGACCGGGTTCGACGGAGCGCCCATCACCTCGCGCGCGAGCTGAGGCAGCTCGTCGAGGAGCGCATCCACCCCACCCTTCCTGCGCCGGTTCGCGTGCGAGAGCGTGGTCGCCTTCCGCGCGTCCACCCGCTGCAGCTGCAGGAGCCAGCTCTCACCCAGCCGGGCCACGCTTCCGACGATCACCTGATCCGCGTCGAGCGCGCCGGCCACCTCCGCCATGCAGCTCGTGTCCTGGCAGCCGAGCAGCGCCTTCTGGCGCTCCACCGAGAGGATCGCGGAGATCTCGCGCCCGGTGACGAGCTGGGACCCACCCAGCCTGCGCAGCTCCGCGGCGAGCGCGTCGGTGACGGTCTCGGCCGTCTTCTCGGTGACGCCCTCTCCTCCCGAGAGCGGCATGAGCGCCACTCGAGGCGAACCGGGGGCGGTGGCCAACAACGTCAGACACAGGACCTGCGCGAGCATGCCCGCGTTGTAGCCCAACGCCGGGCGAGCCTCACCTATCCGCGTTTCGAGCGCCGGCCACCGGCCGGGGCCTGCCGACTCCGGCCCTTGCGCAGCCCCGTCTCGATGCGCTGCTCGATCTCGCGCCGAAGCTGAAGGCCCGCCTTGACGGCCTCGTCGATGCGCTGGCGCACCTCCGTCGAGTGGGGGCCCTCTGCCCGCACCGTCCGGGCCGCTGTCTCGCGCCGGACCCGGACTGCACCCTTCGCTTCGCCGCCCCGAGCCCGTGTCGCCCTGGACTCCCGCGCCGTCTTCCTCGCCATCGCCCGTCCTCCGCGTGGGCAACATGTGTCCGGTGGGGTTCGGGGTGAAGGGCGCCTGTCGGGCGGAAGGCTCTGGCTCGAGCGCACGCTCGACGGGCCTCCGCGCCGGCACCGGACGGAGGAGCGCGTGCGCCTGCCGACTGTCGGCGGATCGACGTGGAGCTGTGATGCGCGTCCCGCCTCGCGTGCCCATCGTTCGCGGAGGAGGACTCACCGAATGGCCGAGCAGCGGACCGAGGGACGCGACCTGGAGCACGAACGCGAACAGCGCCGGGAACAACACCACGCCCAGACGTGGGCGAACTTCTGCAAGGACGTGAGCGCGAA
>JBAWAM010000491.1:0-9536 GCA_049589315.1 Myxococcaceae bacterium | reverse complement strand
GACCACGGGCGACGGCGGCGAACCGACGCGAGTGCGAACGCGAGCGCTGGAACACCCAGACCCGCTCGGCGAACACCGCCACCGCGGCGATGGCCATGGCAATGAGCGCCCCAGCGACTGCGAGCGCGAAGGTGCCCATGCTGTTGTAGATGTGGATGAGATCGAAGCTCACGGTTGCCTGCCTTTGGGGGAGAGGGAAATCAGTTGCGGAGTCGGAACGGGATCCGGAGGGTCTGGAACACTGCGATGGGTTGCCCGCCGGAGAGCGCAGGCTTGTAACGCCAGGACTTCACTGCAGCGACGGCGGCCGACGCGAAAGGCTCGTTGCCCTTGAGCAGCTCGACCTTCGTGACCTCGCCGGCGGCGGTCACGACGAGGCGAAGGATGACCATCCCTTCCTGTCCCTTGGCGCGGGCCTCGGGCGGGAAGTCGGGCATGGGGTTCGAGGGCAGCGCCACTGGAGGCACGCCGTCCTCGGGGAGAATGACGGGCTTGGGCGCCGGCGGCGCGGCAGCGGTCGCCTTCTGGTCGACCTCCCTGCCCACGTACTCACCCGAACCCTCCACCTCGTCGGTGGGCTCCTCGTGCTCGACGGGCGCAGGGTCGGCGACCGGCTCCTGCTCCTTCGGCTTCTCAAGAGGGACCTCCTTGGGCGCGACCAGGGCCAGCCTCGGTGGAGGGGTGGCGCGCGCGACCTTGGGAGGCGATGACTTCACCACCTTCGGCGGCGCCTGCTTCGGCGGAGGCGGAGGAGGCGGTGGCGGCTCGGCCTTCGGCACGGGCGGAGGAGGCGGCGGTGGCGGCTTGAAGACCACCTCCATGGACGCCTCCTTGGGAGGGGTCGGCGTCGCGTTGCCGCTGGATGCGACCAGCAGTCCCAGCGCGACCGCACCCAGGACGAAGGCGCCGCCGGCGGAGACACTCAGACGCTGGACGGCTTTCGGGTCCGCGCGTGTTTCGAAGAGCTCGAACATTGCGGGCGCACAGCTAGCAGCGGGTTGTGACGAGGTTGTGGTCGGCATGTGACGAGTTTGTGTCGTTTGGTTGATAATTCACGCGCCGTCTTCGGGCAGGTTGAGGCGGTACCCCACGCCGCGCACCGTCTCGACGTATTGACGCGCCGGCCCCAGCTTCTCGCGCAGCCGCATCACGTGGGTGTCGATGGTGCGCGTCTCGAGGGCGCTGGTAAGGCCCCACACCTCTTCCAGGAGCAGATCCCGGCTGTGCACCCGTCCCGGACGCTTCATCAGATATTGGAGCAGACGGAACTCGAGGACCGTGAGCGCGACCTCCTCGCCTGCGACGGAGCAACGGTGCGAGGTCGGATCCAGGTTCAACACACCCGCAGTGAGCGCCGGGCCCGTCTCGGTTCCGTCGCTGGTGCGACGCAGCACTGCCCGAACGCGGAGGACGAGCTCGCGGATGCTGAAGGGCTTCACCACATAGTCGTCGGCGCCCACCTCGAAGCCGTTGATGCGGTCCAGCTCCTCCCCACGGGCGGTGAGCATCACGACCGGGACGTTTCGGGTGGGGGCGGCGCCCTTCAGTCGACGGCACACCTCCGTTCCCGAAAGGTCCGGCAGCATCAAATCGAGGAGGATCAGGTCCGGGACGCGCTCGTTCGCGAGCCGAAGTCCCTCTTCTCCCGAAAGCGCCTGGCGCGTTTCGAAGCCCGCCTGACGAAGGTTGAAGTCCAGCAACTGGGCGAGATCACGCTCGTCGTCGACGATGAGTACGTTGGCCACGGGCCGCGGAGATAGCGGCCGCGTTCGTCCGTCACGTGGAGCAGAGGTAACGAATTTGCAAACTCGGTCCGGTAGACCACCGTGCGCGTGCTACGAGTGTTCATGCGATGGGGGCGAGTAGTAACTTTTATCTATACAAGTACCCCCCCAACGCATTCTTATGTGTCAGATGGAGGCTCCGTCGCGTACACGCGACCCGCTTCAACGTCGATCAGGGGAATGACATGAACGCTGTTTCCACACCGGCTCGTACCGCCAACCCGGGGTCCTTCCTGGGGCGTGCCATCCAATCATCCATGGGGATGAAGTTCGTGATGGCGGTGACGGGCATCGCGATGTTGGGTTTCCTCGTCGGTCACCTCGCTGGAAACCTCCAGGTGTTCGGAGGGTACGAGGGGATCAATGCCTATGGAGCGTTTCTCAAGGGCAGCCCCGGGATCCTCTGGACCACCCGGATCGGCCTGCTGATTGCGCTCGGGCTGCACATCTGGGCGGGCGTCCGGCTCTCGAGGATCAACCACGCCGCCCGGCCGCAGGCCTACGCGGTGAAGAAGAACCGCGCCTCCAGCTGGTACGCACGGTACATGCTGGTGAGCGGGACGATCATCTTCGCCTTCCTCGTCTTCCACCTGCTCCACTTCACGGTGGGCAGCATCTTCCCGAAGCAGTTCGCGCTCCTGGATCCGCTGGGGCGGCACGACGTGTTCAGCATGATGGTGCTCAGCTTCCAGATCCCGTGGGTGGTGGTGTTCTACGTGGTGGCCATGACCCTGCTGTTCTTCCACCTCGGCCACGGCATCTGGAGCATGACCCAGAGCCTCGGCTTCTGGGGACCGCGGTTCACCCCCGCGATGATGAAAATCGGCGTGGCGATCGCGATTTTGCTCGCGGTCGGCTTCGCCACCATGCCCATTGCAATCCTCGGCGGGGCGCTCGACGCCCAGGTCGAACAGGGAGGCGCGCAGCCGTGATTCTCAATTCGAAGACCCCCAGCGGACCCATCGAGCAGAAGTGGGACAAGCACCGTTTCGAGATGAAGCTGGTGAATCCCGCCAACAAGCGGAAGTTCAACGTGATTGTGGTGGGCTCCGGTCTGGCCGGCGCGTCCGCTTCGGCCACGCTCGCCGAGCTCGGCTACAAGGTCGACACCTTCTGCTACCAGGACAGCCCCCGGCGCGCGCACTCGATCGCGGCGCAGGGCGGAATCAATGCGGCGAAGAACTACCAGAACGACGGCGACAGCGTCTTCCGGCTCTTCTACGACACGGTGAAGGGCGGTGACTTCCGCGCCCGCGAGGCCAACGTCTACCGCCTCTCCCAGGTGTCGGGGAACATCATCGACCAGTGCGTGGCGCAGGGCGTGCCCTTCGCCCGTGAGTACGGCGGCACCCTGGCCAACCGCTCCTTCGGCGGCGCCCAGGTCTCCCGTACCTTCTATGCAAGGGGGCAGACCGGTCAGCAGCTGCTGCTCGGGGCCTACTCCGCGCTCGAGCGCCAGATCGGGCTCGGCACGGTGCAGATGCACCCGCGCACGGAGATGCTCGACCTGGTGCTGGTGGACGGCCATGCGCGCGGGATCGTCACCCGCGATCTGGTCACCGGGAAGATCGAGGCGTGGGCGGCCGACGCGGTGGTGCTCGCGACCGGCGGCTACTCCAACGTGTTCTTCCTCTCGACCAACGCCACGGGCTGCAACGTGACCGCGACCTGGCGTGCGTACAAGCACGGCGCGGCCTTCGCCAACCCCTGCTACACGCAGATCCACCCGACCTGCATTCCCATGAGCGGCGACCACCAGTCGAAGCTCACGCTGATGTCGGAGTCGCTCCGCAACGACGGCCGGATCTGGGTTCCCAAGGCGAAGGGTGACAAGCGCGCGCCCAGCCAGATCCCCGAGAGCGAGCGCGACTACTACCTCGAGCGGAAGTACCCGTCGTTCGGCAACCTGTCGCCCCGCGACATCGCTTCGCGTGCAGCGAAGCAGGTGTGCGACGAGGGCCGCGGCGTCGGCCCGGGCGGCCAGGGCGTGTACCTCGACTTCGCAGACGCCATCCAGCGGCTGGGTGTGGACGTGGTGCGCGACCGCTACGGCAACCTGTTCCAGATGTACGAGCGGATCACCGGTGAGGACCCGTACCAGCTTCCGATGCGGATCTACCCTGCGCCGCACTACACGATGGGCGGGCTCTGGGTGGACTACAACCTCATGTCCACCCTCCCCGGCCTGCACGTGATCGGCGAGGCGAACTTCTCCGACCACGGCGCCAACCGCCTGGGCGCCTCGGCGCTGATGCAGGGGCTCGCGGACGGCTACTTCGTGCTGCCGTACACGATCGGCGACTACTTCGCGACCGCGAAGCAGCCGAAGGTCACCACCGATCGCCCCGAGTTCAAGCAGGCCGTGCAGGCGGTGACCGAGCGGCAGAAGAAGCTGCTGTCGATCAAGGGCAAGCGCACGCCGCGATCCTTCCACAAGGAGCTGGGACGGCTGCTCTGGGAGAAGTGCGGCATGGCCCGCACCGACGCAGGGCTCCGCGAGGCGCTGACGCGGATCCCCGAGATCCGCGCGGAGTTCTGGGAGAACGTCAACGTCCCGGGCGAGAACGAGAACCTCAACGTCGGGCTCGAGGCGGCCGGCCGCGTGGCCGACTTCCTCGAGTTCGGCGAGCTCATGGTGCTGGACGCCCTCGAGCGCGAGGAGTCCTGCGGTGGCCACTTCCGCGAGGAGTACCAGACGCCGGACGGCGAGGCGCTCCGCAACGACGAGAAGTTCGCGCACGCGGCCGCGTGGGAGTACCAGGGCCCGGACAAGAAGCCGGTCCGGAACGTCGAGCCGCTGGAGTTCGAATACGTGCATCTGGCGACCCGTAGCTACAAGTGAGCGCGGCCATGGCCAGGGCGAACGAGATCAGCAGGTTGGAGAGACAATGAGTGCAGAGAACATGAATCTGAAGCTTCATGTCTGGCGCCAGAAGGACGGCAACTCGCCCGGAAGGATGGAGACCTACGAGGCGAAGGGCGTCAGCCCGGACATGTCGTTCCTCGAGATGCTCGACGAAGTGAACGAGGGGCTCATCCACAAGGGCGAGGAGCCGATCGCCTTCGATCACGACTGCCGCGAAGGCATCTGCGGCACGTGCTCGCTGGTGATCGACGGGACGCCGCACGGTCCTGAGTCCGGCACCACCACGTGCCAGCTCCACATGCGGAAGTTCAAGAACGGCGACGAGATCACCATCGAGCCGTGGCGGGCGAAGGCCTTCCCGGTGGTGAAGGATCTCGTGACGAACCGCGCCGCGTTCGACCGGATCACCGCGGCCGGCGGCTTCGTCTCCGTGCGCACCGGCGGCACCCCCGACGGCAACGCCATCCCGATCTCCAAGGTGGAGGCGGATCTGTCGATGGACGCGGCCGCGTGTATCGGCTGCGGCGCGTGCGTGGCGGCCTGTCCGAACGCCTCGGCGATGCTCTTCGTGGGCGCGCTGGTGTCGAAGTTCAAGCACCTGCCCCAGGGCCAGCCGGAGCGCGATCGCCGCGTGGTGAAGATGGTCGAGCAGCACGACGCAGAGAACTTCGGCAACTGCCGCAACCTCCGCGAGTGCGAGGCGGTGTGCCCGAAGGAGATCCCCATCCGGGTGATCGCCGAGACGTACCGCGACTACCTGCACGCGAAGTTCAAGGGCAAGTAGCAAGGGAGAGGCACTGGATGCTCAGCGCGAGCATCCAGTGCCCTGCCCACGCAACTGGAAGTGCCCAGCAGGACACATTCCGCCGACACCGAAGCGCCACCGCGAAGCAAGGCGGGGTAGAGACTTCGGTCGGAGCGGATGAACGAAGAGTCAGGCATTCCAGGGTTCCGCGCCCTTCGCACGCTCGCCGAGACTGCGCTGGCGCACGTGTATCTGGCGGAGGCTGCGGCTTCCAACACGCCCATCGTGTTGAAGGTGCTCCGGCGCGAGCTCACCTCCGACCGTGAAGCCGTGGCTCGCTTCGCGGATGAGGCGAAGCTCAGCCAGGAGTTCTCCCATCCCCATGTCATCCGGTGCTTCGGCGCTGGGCAGCTTCCAGATGGGCGCCACTACCTCACGGCCGAGTTCCTCGAAGGCGAGGACCTCCGCGGCCACCTCATGGCGGAGGGCGTCCTCTCGCCGGACGCCCTGGTTCGTACCCTGCTGCCGCTGTGCGATGCGCTCCAGTACGTCCACGGTCGGGGCGTGGTGCACCGCGATGTCCGGCCCGAAAACATCTTCCTCGTGGGCGGCCTCGAAGCCTTCCACCCGAAGTTGATCGACTTCGGTCTCGCCCACTTCCAGGGCTTCCGGTCGGCGCACACCGCAGCGGGGGTGCTGCTCTCGAAGCCGGAGTACATCGCGCCCGAATGCATCGGTGGGCACAGGGCAGATGCGCGCTCCGATCTCTACGCGCTGGGCGTGGTGATGTACGAGGCGCTGACCGGGCTGCCACCGTTCGTGGACGCGAACCGGGAGCGGGTGCTGCACAAGCACCTGAGGGAGAACCCCGCCGGCCTTCCGAAGGCGAGCGCGCACCTGCTCCCCATCATCGAGCGCTGCCTCGCCAAGGATCCCCGGAGCCGCTTCCAGACCGCGGGCGAGCTGACCCTCGCGCTCGAAGAGTTCGGGCTGCTCCTCTCCGCCTCCGCGGCGCATCCGTTCTCGACAGGCGAGCCACCGCCGCCGCGGGTTCGTCCAGGGCAGGAGCAGGTCGGCGACGTGGTCGGCAACCATCGCCTGGAGCGGCTGATTGCAGACGGCGGCGTGGGACGGGTCTTCGTCGCACGTCACGCGCAGCTCGGACGCCAGGTCGCACTCAAGCTGCTCAAACCCGAGTTCGTGAGCAGGCCCGACATCGTGCAGAGGTTCTTCCAGGAGGCGCTCGCCGCCAACCAGGTCCGGCACGAGCACATCGTGGAGGTCTACGACTTCGTCAGCGAACCGGGTGAGGACGGCGTCGGCCGCAGCTATTGCGTGATGGAGCTGTTGGAGGGCGAGACCCTGGCGGACCACCTCGATCGGGGTCGCCTGGAGATCCGCCGGGTCCTCGGCATTGCGGCCCAGCTCTGCGACGCACTCGAGGCGACGCATCGGGTAGGCGTGGTCCATCGGGACATCAAACCGGAGAACATCCTGCTCACCCGGCGCGCAGGCGTCGGCGACTTCGTGAAGTTGCTCGACTTCGGCATCGCAAAGCTGAAGTCCGGCAGCAACGAGCGACCCATCTTCCAGACAGCCCAGGGGCTGGTGGTGGGCACCCCCGCGTACATGTCTCCGGAGCAGGCGTCTGGACACGAAACGGACCACCGCACGGATCTCTATTCGCTGGGCACCGTGTTGTACGAAGCGCTCGCCGGGCGCACGCCCTTCTTCAAGGGCGACTTCGTGCAGCTGGCGATCGAGATCTCGAAGTCGCCCGTCCCCCTCCTCCCGGACAGGACGCCCGCAGGCGAGCCGATTCCTTCGGAGCTCGCTGCCCTCGTCTATTGGTGTCTGGAGAAGGACCCGGCTTGTCGGCCGCAGTCCGCGGGCGACCTCCGAGAGGCGCTGCTGGGGCTGAGCGCGCCGAGCACCACCGGCCCTGCACTCGAGGACGCGGAGGCGCTCGCGTTCCGACCGACCAGACTGCGGAAACTCCGAGGTGCCTTCATGGGCGTGGGGCTGCTCGCAGCCACGGCGGGAGCGCTCTACGCCGTCGCCCCCACCACTCCATCCGTGCGCCCCTCGCCCGAGGCAGAAGTGGCAGCGCCTCCGATCGTCGAGACCGTGCTCCCGGTCGTCGATCTCGCGCCCGCTCCTCTGAGGGTCCCTGCAGTCGCACCTGCCGCGCCGCCCGTCCCTGTCCCCTCCCCCGCTCCCGAGCTCCGGCCTCAGGTCAAACCGGCCCGAACCGAGCGGGTGAAGCGACGCCCCCGAAAGGAACCGAGCCCTACGCTGGATCCCGACGGGCTGATGGATCCCTATGCGCACTGAGAGTTCACGAACACTGCTCGCGGTCACGCTCGTCCTTGCGCTCGTGCTGGGCGCCGCTGCGGAAGCGCAGGCCGAGCCAGCGTCCCCAGAGCAGGCGCGGGCGGAGGTCGCTCGCGCGGTGAAGGCCTACAACCTGGGGGATTTCACGCAGGCCCTCGTCCACTACGGCGAGGCGTACCGACTGGATCCACGGCCGGGCATGCTCTTCAACATCGCGCAGTGCCACCGGCAGCTGGGCGACTACCCGAAGGCGGCGTTCTTCTACCGGCGGTACCTTGCGCAGTTTCCAGATTCGAAGCCGCCGCAGGCAGAGCTGGTGCAGCGGCTGATCGAGGAGGCGGATCGAAGGGCGGAAGAAGCGCACGCATCGGCCGCCGAGCCCGTCGCCGAGCCGGTCGCCGACGCGCCCATCGCGGCCGCGGAGGTCGCACCTCCGGCTCCCGCGGTGCAGGTGAGTCCCACCGAGCAGGTCCTCGATGCGCCGACGGTGGTCACGCTTGCGGCGATCCCCACGTCCGAGCTTCCGAAGCGCGACACCGTGCTCAACCGATGGTGGTTCTGGACCGGAGTGGCCGTCGCCGCGGTCGCGGCGGGCACAACCGTCTATCTCGCCACCCCGCCCGATCCTCGCAGCACCACCCTTGGAACGTGGGACTTGAGATGAATCGATCCCTGGCAGTTCTCCTCATCGTTCTCGCTGGGGGATGCGCCGACCCACGAACTGCGATGGGAACTGCGCTGTACGTGCGCGTCACCTTCGACCCGGCGCTGGGCGTCGACCAGCTTCGCGCAGAGATCGAGTCGGAACAGGGCACGGTCGGCGCGGTCCAGATCCCGGAAGCGGCAGCGGGACCGCTCGGAGAGGAGCAGACGTTCAGGCTGCTCCTGCCGGACGCGCTCGACGGGACTGAAGTGACCATCGACGTTCAAGGGCTCGCCTCGGGGGTGATTGCGGCGGTTGGACAGGGTCGCGCAACCGTGGCGCAGGGATACGAGGTCGAGGTCTCGATCGAGCTGATGGCGCCAACACGCGGCGCCGATGCCGGTCTGGACGCAGGCCCCGTAGAGGGTCAGGACGCGGGAAGCGATGATGGTGGTGAAGACGGTCAGGACGCGGGGAGCTGCCTTGGGTGCGACCCGGCCAGGTCGGACGGTTGTTCTCCCGGGGTCGGCTGCCGCTGTGGAGATGGAGCGAGCTGCGGAGACGGGCAGAGGTGTGCGGGAGGCCTCTGCGTATGCGATGCGACCTCCTGCGCGGGAGGGTGCTGCGATGGCGACGTCTGCGTGGGCCCGTCGACGTCGAGCTGCGGGACGGGAGGCGGGAGCTGCGTGGCCTGCGCGGAGACCGCAGACACCTGCTCGTCCGAAGGCACCTGTGCGTGCGGGACAGGGCCGGCGTGTGAGGACGGGCAGCGCTGTCTGGGCGGCGCGTGCATCTGCGATGCGAAATCGTGTGTCGACGGGTGCTGCGATGGAACCACCTGCCGGTCCGGCGACCTCGACACCTCGTGCGGAGCAGGCGGAAGCGCCTGCGAGAGCTGTCCGTCAGTCGAAACCTGCATGAGCGGCGTGTGCAGCGGATGCAACGCCCAAACCTGCCCGGGAGGGTGCTGCTCGGGCTCGACGTGCATTTCGCCGAGCCTCGGCGCGTGCGGATCCGGTGGCGCGGCCTGCATTGCGTGTGGAGGCGAAGGCGACCACTGCTCGCCGGATGGCGCCTGCCGCTGCGGCTCCGGACCCACGTGCGGGTCCGGGCAGCGGTGCGTGGGCGGGGCGTGCGTCTGCGACGCGACCTCATGTCCTGCGG
>JBAWAM010000490.1:0-9439 GCA_049589315.1 Myxococcaceae bacterium | reverse complement strand
CTCCAGTTTGGACGAGCCCAGCTCGAGGTGGAGAGCGCGCTGAGGCTCACGCCCAGACGGAAGCGTCCGAACCGCCAGGCGACGCCGGCGAGCGCTCCCCGGGGCATCAGCAGTCGTGTCTGCAAGCCTCCGGTCACGAACAGGCCCTGCTTCGGCAGCAGCGCGTGCTCGTAGACGAGCGACTGCGACGAGATGGAGGTGCCCAGGTAGAGGCCCTTCACAGGCAGGGTCCACACGGGCTTCACCTGCTCCAGCAGGCGCACCGCGGAGGTCGCGGCGTTCATCCCCAGCATCGGCGCGTCGTAGTGCAGCCAGATGCCGGGATCCTCGGAGACGATGTCCACGCGGTCGAACCCGAACCCGGTCTGAGCGTGGGTCGTCGCGGCGACGAGTGTCAGGGCGGCGATCAGCGACACGGTGCATCCTCCGGGAAGTCGGTGATCAGCAGGTCCGTCGGCCAGCCGCAGTAACGCGTGAGCAGGGCCTTCGTGTTCACGGTCCAAAGTCCGACCCGGAAACCTGCGGCCCGGACCTGCTCGAGGGCGTGGCGATCTGCCACCTGCCACGCGACGGCGATCCCGTCGGCGTCCGCCTTCTCGATCTCGCCCATGAGGTCCTGGAACCCGAAGGTGTTCGAGAACTCGTTCCCCAGGCCAATGGTCGTGCTGTTGGACTCGGGCGGGAACCGCGGCCAGATCAGCGTGGTCTCGAGCTCGGGCTTCCGCTCCTTGAATGCGCGCAGCACCTCGGGGAGGTTGGCCGACGCGTACACGCGGTTGGGAAGTCCGGCGGCCTCCCAGCGACCGAGGATCTTCTCGGCGAAGGTCTGGGGATCCGCGGTGAACTCGGGCTCGTACTTGATGTCGAGCTGCACCCACGTGTCCGGGTGGCCCTGCAGCATCTGGAGGAACTCTTCGAAAGGCAGGTGGGTGTCGGCGACGAGCTCGGCGCTCGGCGTCGCGGGATCGCGGACGCCTCCGCAGCGGAACTTCGCGTGCAGCTCATCGAGGGTGAAGTCGCGGACGAGCAGGTCCTCGTCTTCGCCGATCGGCGTGCCGTCGACCCGGGTGCACAGGGTGCCCTTCACCCACGGATCGTGCGCGACCACCGGGATCAGATCCTTCGTCAGCACGAGGTCGATCTCGATGCCGGGATAGCCGGCCGCGAGGGCGCCAGCGACCGCGGTGCGCGAGTTCTCGGGCCAGTAGCCCGCGGCGGAGCGGTGGGCGATGACCCGTGGTTCGCCGGGAGAGTCGGCCAACCCGCACGCGGTGTTCAGGAACGCGAGCGCCGCCAGGGCGGCTGCGCGGAAGGGGCGAGCTTGCATGTCGCGGGTTCTATCAGAGCCCGGTTCCGGCTGCGCTGGGGACGTCCGCTCCGGACTCGGCCCCGGTGGCGCGGTCCGACGCGAGGCTGCGCTGAAGCTCCGTCTCATCGTGGGCGCAGAACACTCGTACTTCGCTGTGGTCGCGCACCAACTCCCGGAGCCGCTGCTGGTTCCACATCCGGGCTTCAGAGTCGGCCTGGACGAACCACTGGAGCAGACGAAGTCCAGCGGGGCAGAAGGGCGCCTCGGGCCGGGGTTCCGCGTGGAAGAAGTACGCGTCGCCCGCGTGGAGCAGCCAGCCTCGGCCGGTGTCCACCGCGACGGCGCTGTGACCTCTGCTGTGTCCTACCAGCGGGACCAACAGGATCTCAGGCGGCAGCCCTTCGAGATCGCGGACGCACTCGAACTTGTTCCAGCGCTCGCCTCGCGTCTCGTAGCAGGTCCAATCCGGATTGTGCGCCCACTGTTGGGATCGATAGCGCTGTTTGTCTCGCCGGTTCGTCGGGTGGACGGCGGCGTCGTACTCCGCCTTCGCGACGTGCACCTTCGCTTCGGGGAAGTCGGACAGTCCGCCCGCGTGATCGAAGTCGAGGTGGGTGAGGACGATGTGACGAACGTCGCGGCGGGTGAATCCCAGGCGTTCGATCTGCCGCACCGCGGTGATCTCGGGATCGGGCGCCACGCCGAGCATCGACTTGAGCGGCCAGCCGATGCGCTCCGCAGGCCGCGCGAGATCCTCGAGCCCGATGCCGCTGTCGATGAGGACGAGCCCGCGCTCGGTCTCCACCAGCACGCAATGGCAGACCATGTTTCCAAAGAGCAGTCCACCCAGGGGTGGATGCAACGCGCCGCAGTTCAGGTGGTGGATGCGCACTGCGCTACGCCTCGCCCGCCTTCTTCGGCTGGGCCTCCGGAGGATCGCTCTTCCGCGAGAGCTGCGACTGCTGTGATGCCTTCTCCGCGACCATGTCCTGCTTGATCTTCATCAGGCCGGTCTCCCCGATCGCGAGGAACGCGCGGACGACCTCGGGATCGAACTGGGTCCCCGAGCAGCGATGGATCTCCGAGATCGCGTTGGCGAAGGTGGTGCCCATCCGGTACGGGCGGTCCGAGGTCATCGCGTCGAGCGTGTCGGCGACGGCGAAGATTCGCGCGCCGATGTGGATCTCCTCCTTTGCCAGGCCCCGAGGGTAGCCTCCGCCATCGAACCGCTCCTGGTGCGAGAGGACAATCTGCGCAGGCGTGTCCAGGAAGGGGATCGCCTGGATCATCTGGAAGCCGATGTCCGGATGCTTCCGCATCTCCTTCCACTCTTCGGTGGTGAGCTTGCCGGGCTTGAGCAACACCGCGTCGGGCACGCCGATCTTGCCGATGTCGTGGAGGAGGGCGCCACGGCCGATCTCCTCGAGCTCCTGGTTCTTGAGACCCATCCGCTCCGCGATGGCCGTGGTGTACTTGACCACGCGCTGCGAGTGGTCCGACGTCTCGTGCTCGCGGGCATCCAGCGCGGCGACCAGCGCGAGCAGCGTGTTCTGGTACGTGTTGGCGATGTCCTTCAGCGCGTTGCGCAGCTCGGTCGTACGATCGCGGACCTTCCGCTCCAGCTTCTTCTGATAGCGCTTCCGCGCGAGCTCGATCCGACGCTTGGCGAGCGCCCGCTCGATCGCACGGATCAGATCCGTGAGCTTGGGCGGCTTGAGCAGGTAGTCGACCGCGCCGCGGCGCAGGCAGTCGACCGCGGCCTCGGTGTCGCCGTAGCCGGTGAGCATGATCACCGACGTATCCGGAAACCGGGCGCGGAAGTTCTCGAGGAGCCAGAGCCCGTCCTTGCCCGGCATCTTCATGTCGCTGATGACGAGCGGCGTCTCCTCGGCTGACGCGATGTCGAGCGCCATCTCCGCGCCGGTGGCTACGACGCAGTTGTAGCCCTCTTCGCGAAGGAGCACCGAAATGACGTCGCGGACGGACTCGTCGTCGTCGACGATCAGGATGCGAGGCGGGACGGGGGGAATGGCTTCCACGGCCGGCGATTCTAGGGAGATCACCCGACTCTGGCCACCAGGTACTCCCATGTCTGTGGTTGTCGGAGGACTTTTCGCAGTGGTTGGCGGGTCAGCGGGCAGCCGGTTTCGAGCCATGTTCAGGTCCGGGCCCCTGTCCGGTCCCATCGGAATGGGGTCAGATCCATCGTCGGCTTCTGTCCGAGGACGCTCTCGGCCACCAGTCGGGCGGTGATGGGGGTGAGCAGGATGCCGTTCCGGTAATGCCCGGTGGCGAGGAACAGGCCCGGCAACGGACCCGGGCCGATGAACGGCAGGTGGTCGTCGGTGTATGGGCGGAGGCCGGCCCAGAAGTCGGTGATCCGGACCTCGCCCAGTCCCGGGCACATCTCGAGCGCCATGGCGAGGATGCGCGAGACGCCGGCGGCAGTGACGTCCTTCTCGAATCCGGCGAACTCCAGGGTGCTGCCGGCGAGGATCCGGCCGTCGCGTCGCGGGACGAGATAGCCCTTCCTCGACGAGAAGAGCACCCGATCGAACATCGGGACGCGCGTCGAAAGCTCGATCATCTGTCCGCGCGCCGGACGGACGGTCTGCGGATCGATGCGTGCGCCGTGGACGAGCCCGGACCACGACCCTGCGGCGATGACCACCGCACCCGCCGAAAGCGGCTGTCCGTCGAGGTCCACGCCCACGACCCGGTCCTCCTGGTTCACCACGCCGCGGACGTAGCCGGTCCGGAACTCCGCCCCGGCGCGCGCCGCGGCGATGGAAATGGCGCGGACCAGCAGTCGATTGTCGACCTGGTGATCATCCGGGAAGTGGATCGCACCGAGTGCAGACGGAGAGATCGCCGGCTCGAGCTCCCGCGCCCGGGCGACGTCGAGCAGCTCGGCGCGAAGCCCGTACGCCTTCTGCCACGCCACCGTTGCGTCCATTTCCTGGAACGCGTCTTCGGTGAAGGCGACGTGGAGCAGTCCCGAAGGCCGGTACTGGATGTCGAGGCCGGAGAGCTCTCGCAGTTCCTCCGCGAGGGCAGGGTAGAGCGCCCGGCTGCGCAGCCCCAGGTCCAGCAACGGCCCCGGGCCCTCCGCCTCCTTCTGCGGCGCCAGGATCCCGCCGGCGGCGCTGGAGGCCTCGGCCCCTGGAATGGAACGCTCCAGCACGGTGACGCTGGCACCTGCCTGGCGGAGCCGGAGGGCGATGGCGCACCCCATCAGCCCGCCGCCGACGACGATGACATCGGTGGACATGCCGCCGCTTCTCTCACCGGGAGGCTTCCGCTTCAAGCGCGCACCTGCGACCCGAGGAGAACGGGCAAATCGCGGCGATGGGCGCTACTCATGTAAGGGCGCAGACCCTCGCAGCAAACTGCTTGATCCCGCGTCGGGTCGAGGGCTAACTGCGCGCCGGTTCTACGTCCTTCGGAGGAACGCGTGGCTGAGAGTTTCGATCTGGTGATCATCGGTTCCGGGCCTGGCGGATACGTCTCGGCGATTCGTGCTGGGCAGCTCGGACTGAAGACGGCGCTGGTGGAGAGGGATACGCGTCTGGGCGGCACGTGCCTCCTCCGCGGCTGCATTCCCACCAAGTCGCTGCTGTGGACTGCGGAGCTGTACAGCCACATCGCGCATGCCGCGAAGTTCGGCATCGACCTGAAGGACCCGGTGGTCAACTGGAAGCAGGCGCTCGTGCACAAGGAGAGCGTCGTCGCCAAGGGCTCGCGTGGCATCGACTTCCTGATGAAGAAGAACAAGGTCACGGTCGTGAAGGGTCACGGCCGGATCGCCGGCAAGGGCAAGGTGGAGGTCACCGACGCCGACGGCAAGAAGCAGCTGCTGGAGACGAAGAGCACGATCATCGCCACCGGCTCGGTCGTGAAGTCGCTGCCGAACGTGAAGGTGGATCACAAGCGGATCATCAGCTCCGACTCCGCCCTGGAGCTGCAGGAGATCCCGAAGAGCATCATCGTGCTCGGCGCTGGCGCGGTCGGAATGGAGTTCGCCTCGATCTTCAACCACGTCGGTTCGCAGGTCACGGTGGTGGAGTACATGCCGCACCTGCTCCCGATCGAGGACGAGGACATCTCGAAGGAGATCGAGAAGAACTACCGTCGCCGGAAGATCGACTTCCTCATCGGCGCCAAGCTGGAGAAGGTCGACATCACCGACAAGGGCGTGAAGGCGACCATCAGCGTGGGCGGCGAGACGAAGATCGTCGAGGCGGAGATGCTGCTCTCTGCCGTGGGTCGCGCCCCGGTCACCGAGGACATCGGCCTCGACAAGACCAACATCAAGACCGACCGCGGCTTCATCACGGTCGATCAGTTCATGCGCACCACCGAGCCGAACGTCTACGCGATCGGCGACGTGGTCCCGACCCCGATGCTGGCGCACGTGGCCTCCTCCGAGGGCATCCTCGCGGTCGAGCACATCAAGGGGCTCAAGGTGGAGCCGATCAACTACGACCGAGTCCCCTCCGCGACCTACTGCTACCCGGAGGTGGCGTCGGTGGGCCTCAGCGAGAAGAAGGCGCGGGAGCGCGGGTACGACGTGAAGGTCGGCATCGCCCCCATGGCGGCGATCACCAAGTCGGCCATCTCCGACGAGTCGATCGGCCTGGTGAAGTACGTCTCGGACAAGAAGTACGACGAGGTGCTCGGCGTCCACATCGTGGGCCCGCACGCGACGGAACTGCTCGCCGAGGCCTGCGTGGCGCTCCGGCTGGAGACCACCACCGAGGAGATCGCCCGCACGATGCACGCGCACCCGACGCTGTCGGAGATCATGCGCGAGGGCGCCGAGGCGACGCTGGGGCACCCGATTCACTTCTAGAAGTGTGTGGCTGGCAGCTGGAGGCTTGCAGCTGGCAGCTCGTTTTCGCCCCGCACCAGGCTCAGCGCCGGTGCGGGGCTTTTGTTTCTTCGGGCGCCGTTGAGGTCCGCAGTGCCACGGGCGGGTCCCAGAGGCGCACGCCGACTCAGGCAGGTGCGGCCAATCGTCCCTCTCTGCGCGCCCGGACCCTGCTGCGGAGCGCCGGTAGCGAAGCGAGGCAGGCCCCGTACATGAGATGCCCGATGATCCACGGGCCCTCCATCAGGCGAACCTGCTCCCGCAGGAACGGATTCACCAGTGGAATCACGATGAAGGTCATCAGGACCATCAGCGCCGCGCCGTAGGCCATGCCGATCAACAGCGCGACCTCGATCCGCAGGTCTCGTCGGACGATCGCCGCGAACAGGACTCCGAACAGCGCGGACATGATCACATGAAGCAAGACCCCGAAGAGCACTGTTGCTGCCCCGGCGCCGGGCTGCATTCCCTGGAAGCTGGCGCCCATCCACCGAAACGGCTCCAGCAGGTAGATCCCCATGTTTCCGCAGGCGAGCACGGCAAAGGCGGCCACCAGCAGACCTCCAAACAGTCCTGCCAATGCACCAGGCTGCAACACATCCGTTGAAAAGGAGCGCGCGCCGACCGACGCACGGCGTTCAGGCTTCACTTCGGCATGCGCCATGATCGGGCCTCCTGCCTGGCTTCACGGATACGCTGGTGACGCACGGAGCGGGACGGAACGAACGACCAACCGGGCCTCACCTTGCCCAGATGCCCACACCGTGAAGCCAGCTGACGAAGCTGAGGGGCGCAATCCCGGCGACTCACCGGCCGCTCGATGAGAGCCGGGCTGAGAACCGAGCGCCCCAGCGAACATCGGCGTGCAATGGGTGCTCCCGGAGTAGTTGCATACTGTGCGGGAGCCTCTTTGACGTCCCCGGTCAGTGGCCCTCGCTGCCCCCACCGAGCCGGTAAGTGTGCCGAGGCGCGCCGGCAGGGAGGGCCGCAAGCTTCAGAACCTGCCGCCCACCAGGAAGCTGCCCGCGAGCTGATTCGCCGCGCCCGGCTCTGTCACCGTCGGGAACGCGCCCGCGTCGAGCGTGAAGTTGTACGTCCCGCGCGCGCCGATGTTGATGTCCGCCGGGCTGTCCGACGGAATGCTGAACGACAGGCCGACCCCCATTGGCAGCCACGTCATCGTCGCGTCCCGGACCGCCTCGGTGGGACGAAGCACGTTCAACCGGCTCACCTGGATCCCGAACTGCGCGAAAGGGTAGACGTTGTCGAACTCTGGCCCCAGGTTGATCGCAACCTGTCCACCGTTCTGGACGATCCCCGATTCTCCCCCCGCGGCGCCCGCCTCGGTGCGGTAGGTCGACCCCTGATATGCCAGCTCGAGGTTGATCCCCTGCTCGAGCTCCGCCCCGAACCCAATGCCGTACAGCGGCCCGGGGCTCGTGAGCCGCGCCGCCTCACCGACGAACGCGAGGACTCCGGCCTGGCCCATCACCGTCCAGTCCCGGTCGCGGCGCTCGACAGTCACCACCGTCGTTTCTTCCTCCTCCTCCTCCACCTCGATCTGCACGCCCTGCGCGAGAACCGCGGCGGGACTCAGGCAGACAGCGGCCATCCAGACGCGCGCGAATGCACCCATTCCTGTCTCCTCTCTGCTGCGGGAAGCTGGAGGTGGACTGCATGACGGCGGAAGCGTTCCGAGGGCGCGCACTCGTAGGTTTCCCGCTGCATGGGCGGCCTGGCGGCGCCTCATTGCCCCGTGCAGTGACCTGGTTGCTACAGCCGCGGTTGCGAAGTAGCACTCGCCCTCATGGAAGCGAGCTGGAGCGGCTCTTCACTCAAGCTGGAAGACCAGACGCTCGTGCTGGAGATGCGCGGGGCGAAGCCCGTCTCGGTTCCTCTCGGAGATCTCGTCGAGTTCAGCGTCGTGCCGACCCGGGCGGTGAGGCGCGGCCGGAAGGCCGCCTCGACGCCCGATGCGGCCTTCGTCGTCGGCTGGCGTGAGGACGCGAAGACCCGATGGGCGGCAGTGCCGGTCCCCAGAGAGGCACTACATTTCCAGCTTTTCCTCACCCGGCTCAACCAGCTCCGTCCGGACGCCGATCACCGGGATCACCCGTCTCCGACTGCGCTTCGTCAGATCCGCGGCGAGATGCAGCAGCGGCTCCGATTGCTCGTGACCGTTGCCGTCGTCTTCGCGCTGATCGTCCTCCTCGTGTTGTTCTTGTTCGCCGTATCCGAGCAGTGAGCACCTCAGTGACGAACAGCGCCTGTGTCGAGCGGTCGCGCGACATCTACAATCCGCGGCCTTTGTCGTGGACGCGATCCTCCGATCCTGCCGTGACGAGAGGCGGTCGGTCGCGCGGTTCCTTGTCGTCGGTCGACGTGCTCCACACCGTAAAGCGGCCTGGAACCCTGAGACGTGCCACTCATCGAATGCCCTGATTGTCATCGCGAGATTTCGAGCCTCGCACCCACGTGTCCCCACTGTGGGCGGCCCATGGGGGCCAGTGCGTTGGGAGCCACGGCCTCTGTGTCCTCGGCGCCCTCTGGCGCGGCGAAGGGTCCCGAGCAGACGATCTGGAAGGGCTCGCCCTCCTGGCGCGCACTGTTCAGCCGCTTGCTCGCCCTCGCAGTCGTGTTGGTCGTGCTCCCACCGGCGTTGTCCGCGATCGTCGACCGAGTCGCCCCGGGTACCCTCGGGGCTGAGGAGGCATCGAAGGCCGTCGGGTGGACCGTCGGCGCGCTGTTCGCGTACGAGCTGCTGCGTTTCCTCGGAAGGGTGGTGCGTGTCGCGAGCACGCGGTACACGCTCACCAATCAGCGCCTCATCGTCGAGGGCGGTGCGCTCTCCAGGCAGATCGGCGAGATCGATCTCCGCAGCGTGAACGACACGCAGCTCCACCAGGGCGTCCTCGAGCGGCTGCTCGGGATCGGCAGCATCGCCTTGATCTCGACGGACAAGACGTCACCGGTCGCCGTGCTTCGATGGATGGGCAACCCGCGATCCCTTCGCGAGCTGGTCCGGACGCGTGCCTACGAGTCGACCCACGGCCAGGTGTTCATGCGAACCACGTGACGCGCCCGACGTTTCTCTTCGACGGTGCCGCTGTTCCCAGCTCTCCCTCCACTCGCCTGCGTGCGTGATTGCGGCCGACCAGCCAACGCGTCGTGGCCCCTTGTCCCTGGCGAGGCACATGCCCACGTGAGGTGCTGGGTTCTCGGACGCGCCGGGTACGCCACAGTTGATCGACCCTCGAGCC
>JBAWAM010000489.1:0-3119 GCA_049589315.1 Myxococcaceae bacterium | reverse complement strand
CTCCGGGCGAGCTGCTCGCGCGCCACGTCCGTGAACATGTGGCCGGCGGTGTGCGAAGCCCCGAGCTGGACGATGCGGACCGCTTCGGCGTCCTTCGAACCCTTCTGGAGCGCCGAGAGCTTCTCGAACGTCTTCGCCAGGGGCTTCTCCGTCGGCATCTGGAGGCCCAGCGGGTCGCCGCCCGCCGGATTCCGGGCGGAGGGCCGGCCGCTGCGCGCGCGCTCGAGCGCGAAGTCGAACAGGTGTCCCATCAGGTCCGCGCCGGGCGCACGGGGGTGCACCAGGTCCGAGTGGAACAGTTTGGCGTCGAGCCACTTCGGCACCGAGCCGGTGCCGCCCATCGCAGTCAGGAGGTCCCAGTACGCGCAGCCCTTCGCCAGCGCGACCTCCCGGGTGATCTTCCGAACGTCCTCGGTGTGGGGGCGAGGCTCGATCGTACCGCCGACGGTGCGGATGCCCGCATCGAGCGGCGAGAAGAGGAGACAGTCCGCCTCGGGCGCAGCCTCGCGAATCCGATCGATCAGCTTCGACGCGTGGGTGCGGACGTCGTCGAGGGTGACCCATCCGCGTCCGAGCTCGTACGACTCGTTGCCGCCGAGCATCAACACGACGAGGGCGGGATCCCGCTTCGCGAGCTGGGCGGCGAAGGCGTTCTCGGGCGCGCGGAGGTACACCTTGAACTGCGCACCCGGCAGACCTACGGAGTCGTAGACCACGCCGGGGGCGTCGTTCTCCAGACTGACGCCGAAGACCGACACCTCGCCTTCGGCGCTCGCGAGCCTCAGCTTCTTCGCGCCTGCAGGAATCTGGACGCGGGTGAACGCCATGTTCTGGTCGGCCAGGCGGGTGAAGACGCTCGAGATCGGCTCTCCGTCGGCGAGGACCTCGAGGAGTCCACCGTTCGGATCTGTCGCGAAGAACAGCTCGGCCGAGCGCGAGTCGCCCAGCTCGAACTCGGTGGTCTCGCGCGTCTTCGACGCGACGAAGCGCGCACCGGTGAAGCCGAGCACCCCCTTCGGCGCCTTGTCCGTGAGCAGCGTGACCTCCCACCCCGGTGAGGCCTCCCCGGTGCGGACCTTGCGGCCGGCGAACTTCGTGGGGCGATCCACGAACAGGAAGCCGCGTCCGCCCGAGCCGTAGCGGAGCTGAAGTCGCTCCCGAATCACATCGGTGATGTGGTCCGAGGCGACCTGCGAATCCCCCAGGTGGACGACCCGGACGGGTTCGCGGCGATCCCCCTGCTGGAGCGCCTCCAGCTTCGAGAAGAAGCGCTCGAGCGACGCGGGCGATTCGAGATCGACGTGGGTGGCGCCGACCTCCTTCGCCAGCCGCTCGAGGTGTCGCACTGAACGGAACCCGGAGGCGCCGAGCGTGGCAGCGGGAGAGGGCGGGGCCTCCGTGCCGGCCGACTCGCCGGCGGCTTCGCGAGCGGCCCGGATCTCCTCTTCCGATTCACCGGGCGGGACGTCGGCGTTGGCGTCGGAACCCGAGTCGACAGCGACCGGCGCGCCGGTCATGACCTCCTGGGGGCGTGCGCCTCCGCGCTCCGGCAGCAGGAGTGACGCGAGGGCGTCGCCGAGCGGCTCCCGAACCAGCGACGGGAACGGTCTGAGTGCCTGCGGGACCGGGGCAAGGGACAGCCCGACGGCGAGCGCAATCGTGAGCGCGATGGTGATTCCGGTCGAGCGAGCCTTCAAGCTCCTCAATGAGTACCAGTCCACTGATGGGGGTCAAAGAAGAGGCTGCCCGGCGGGCCCGCTCGCCCGAAAGGGGGACAGGCTGCTTTTCTCAGCGACGCCGGCCAAGCTGGGCCGGGGTCTGCGCGGTGGTGGGGTCCTCGGGCCAGGAGTGCCGCGGATACTTCCGGCACAGCTCCTTCCGCAGGGACGGATAGTGGCGCTCCCAGAACCCGGCGAGATCGGTGGTCACCTGCACGGCGCGCTGGTTCGGCGCGAGCAGGTGCAGCACGACGCGTTCACGCCCGCCGCACACCGTGGGCCCCTGGGCCATCCCGAAGAGGTCCTGCAGGCGCGTTTCCAGCCAGGGGGGCTTCCCCCGCTCGTAGCGCAGCTTCACCTGTCGATTCCCCGGGAGCGCCACCTTCTCCGGCGTCATCGTCCGCCAGAGCTTCGACTGCTCCGGAGTGAAGTGGTTCTCGATCGACTGCAGCAGGTCGGTCCCGCGGAGATCGTCGAAGCTGCGCGCGCCTTCGCACAGGCCTTCGAGCGCGTGGCGCAGCCAGGTCTCGTCGGGAGGCTGGAATCCGGCATCCGGGTAGTGGCGCGCCAGCAACTCGATGCGACCGAGCACCTGCTCCAGGTCTTCTGCCGGAATGAACTTCTCCACCCCTGCGGCGAGGGCTGCCTCCGCCAGGGCGCGCGAGGTCTCCTCGGACGGCGGCGCCGGCGAGCGGGTCTCCTCCAGCACGAGCCCTCCGTAGGTGACGCGCTGGATGCGTTCCACCCGCTTCGAGTCCGGGTTGAAGACGTGCAGTTCCTCCTCGCGGAGCTCCTCCGGGAACAGTTCGAGCAGCCACTCCGTCTCGACCCGGCTGGCGATGCGCACGACGACCTGCGGTCCGCCGCGTCCGCTGCGCTCCTCGGCATCGACGGCCACCATCAGGTCCGAGTCCTGGACCACGCTGGTCTCCGACAGGGTGGCCGAGCCGCCCCCCTGCAAGACGAGCTCGGGAGAACGCGGTCGACGGCGGCGGGCGAGACGATCGGGATAACCCGCGAGTACGCAGAGCCCGATCGACTGCTCGAACGCGTCCGCGCCCGACGGCGCCGGGTGGGACTTGTCGAGGCCACGAGAGAGCTGTCTGCGCACGCGATCCACCGCCTGGGTGGCGCCGACATCGAGCGACAGCGACGACAGCCTCTGCGGCGCGAACTGCGCACGCTCTGCCTGGCGGAAGCGCTCGAGCATCTCCAACAGGTCCGAGGGGCCCGCGACGACCTGTGATGCCGCGGAGCGGAAGTCCCGCCCGAGCTGGGCCCTCGCCTCACGGCGGATGTCGCGTTCGCCGAGCATCGCCGCGACGACGGCCGCATCGCCCGCCACCCCGCGGCGCTCGCCTTCGACGATCAACCGGGCCTGTCGAGGGTGAAGCGGGAACT
>JBAWAM010000488.1:0-3763 GCA_049589315.1 Myxococcaceae bacterium | reverse complement strand
TCCTCGAACAGCGCCCCGCCTTCCTCGGCTTCGTCCAGCGCCGGGTCGGCGACGCGGGGCTCGCCGAGGACATCCTCCAGGAAGCGCTGATCCGGGCGATGGACCGCGTCGACGACATCCAGGAGGAGGCGCGGGTGGGCTGGTTCTACAAGGTGCTCGAGAACGCGATCACCGATCACCACCGCCGCACCTCCACCGCCACCCGGGCCTATGACCGCCTGGGCGACGAGCTCGCGGACGCGGTGCAGACGGTCGATGACGCGCCGGCGAGGACCTGCAAGTGCGTCACGAGGCTGAAGGCGGAGCTCAAGCCGGAGTACGCCGAAGCGCTCGAGCGGATCGAGGTCGACGAGGTCGCGGTGAAGGACTTCGCCGACGAGGCGGGGATCTCCCGCTCGAACGCCGCGGTGCGCGTCTTCCGCGCACGCGAGGCGCTCCGACAGAAGGTGCAGACGACCTGCGGCCATTGCGCGGCGGCAGGGTGCGTCGACTGCTCCTGCGTGAGCTAGAGGGGACCCCCGGTTCGGTATTACTTCGCCACCTCGGCGGCGCCGGCGATCACGATCTTCCCGTCCGACTGGACCACCACCGCGCGGGCGGCCTCGAGCGTGCCCGCCTCGGCGGCGTTCACCTGGGCGACTCCCCCGCTGCCGAAGGTGGTGTCGAGGCTCCCGTCGGTGTTGAAGCGCGCCACCACCATCCGGCTGTCGCCGTTCTCTGTGATGATGCCCGCCGCCACGGCCTTCCCGTTCGCGTCGAACGTCACTGCCCAGAGGCGATCCTCGTTGGCATCCGACAGCGGCACGGTGTTCACGAAGGCGTTTCCGGTGCCACCGAGCGGCTGCAGCAGGAGGATGGAGTCGGCGTCCTCACTGCCCTCGGCCCCGCGGTAACCCACCGCGGCCACCCAGTCCTGGGTGCTGGCGACGCCGAAGAGCGCCTGGTCCTTGCGACCGAATGCGTGCGTCGACACCCCGCCCGTTCCGAAGGTCTCATCCAGCGCGCCGTCGGCGGTCAGCATCAGCACCATCGCGTCGACCTGGCCCGCGGCGGTGGTGGAGCTCCCCACCATGAACACGCGATCGTCAGAGAGGACGGTCATGTTGCGGCCGCGATCGTGATCGCCGATCGCGTCGTAGAGGAATCCGCCCATGGTTCCCCAGGTCGAATCGGGCGCGCCCGCCGCGTCGTAACGGAACGAGACCACGTCCACCGGACCGGTGGCGGCGGCGCGGCCGTAGCCGGTCGTCACGTACGCCCCGGTGGACTGGCGCCCGGCGCTGTAGGCCTCGGCCATGCCCCACGGCGTGTTCACCGGGTCGGCGGGCTGGAACGGGTTCGACACGACCACTCCTTCGGTTCCGAAGGTGGTGTCCGGCGTTCCGTCGTCGTTCAGGCGCAGCAGGACGATCGCGTTCGAGTTCTGGGTCCCCGCGCCGGTGGGCACCGAGGCGTAGCCGGAGGCGACGATCTTCCCGTCCGCCTGGACGAACCCGTTGCGCGCGTTGTCGCCCACGTTCTGGGTGTCGAGGGTGTGGATACCGCCGGTGGCGAAGCTGGTGTCGAGCGCGCCGTTCGCGGTCAGACGCACCACCACGCGATCGGCGTCGGCCCGATCGCCGTCCGCCTTCTTTGAGCCGAACAGGACGAGGCGATCCTGGCTGTCGCGATCCATGCTCCACATCGAGTCGCGCACGGTGCTGCTCCCGGGCCCGAGATCCAGCCACGCGATCCCGTCGGTACCGAAGCTGGTGTCCAGCGTGCCGTCCGCGTTGAAGCGCGCCAGCGCCAGATCCGTGTCCGGCGTGCCCGCGTCCTGCGTACCGGCATCCGTCGTTCCGGCATCGGTCGTTCCGGCATCGGTCACGCCCGCATCGTCAGGACCGCCGCTGCTCGGCTGTTCGCCACAGCCGCTCGCCAACACCAGACCCGCCACGCTGCCTGCCAGCCACATCGACCGCCGAAATTCTCGAAGCACTGTGCCCCTCGTCTGAGTTCAGGGTTTCTGATTCTGCAAATCGTTCGCAGTTTCTGCGGCGGCCGATATAGGCCGGCTGCCTGAGGAGATCAATAGGGAGGTCGCGGACTCAGGCTCCGGCGGGGATTGCGCCGAGATTGCCGGGCATGGTGGAGGAACTCCTTGCCGTGATGGTGGGCGGTGCGGCGCCGACCAGCGGGCCGATCGTGCTCGCGGAGTACGACCCGGCCTGGCCTGGGCATTTCCAGCGCGAAGCAGAGCGGATTCGCGGAGCCCTTGGAGCGGCCGCGTTGAGCGTGGAGCACGTCGGATCGACCAGTGTGCCGGGGCTCGCGGCGAAGCCGCGGATTGACATCCTGCTCGTGGTGGCGTCCTCCGTGGACGAGCCCTCCTACGTGCCAGCCCCCTGGAGCGGGCCGGGTACACGCTGACGATCCGCAAACCGGGGTGGCACGAACACCGGATGTTCAAGGGACCGGAGATCGACCTCAACCTGCACGTCTTTTCGAGCGGGTGCCCGGAGGCGGCGCGGATGCTCGCGTTTCGCGACCGGCTGCGCGCGAACCCCGCCGACCGCGAACGGTACGAGCGCACCAAACGGGAGCTCGCCGCGCGCCCATGGCAGTTCGTCCAGAACTACGCCGACGCGAAGTCGGAGGTCGTCGAATCGATCCTCGCCGACGCGGCGCGCGGCGCTTGAAGGCGAGGCTGCGCTCGGGCACATCGATTCCAGCTCGGCCGCTACCCCGCCTGGCCAATTCGGTGGTGGAGACGGGCGGTGGCCGACGGAAAAGAAGACGGCCCGTAGCTCCTTGCGGAACCACGGGCCGTCTTTGGTCGGGGAGACAGGATTCGAACCTGCGACCCCTTGGTCCCGAACCAAGTGCTCTACCAGGCTGAGCCACTCCCCGGTTCCGTCTTGCTGCCTGCTCTCGGCCGATACGACTGTCGGGAACGCCGAGGAGCGGGGAGGCATTTATGTGAGCCGCCCGGTGGAGTCAACGCCAGAACGAAAGATCTCGTTCCGGGGCTCTGTCGGCTGCTGGGTGAAGGGGCGCTGGCCCGAGTCGGAGGTCACCCGGCGCGCGGTTTGGACCCGGGCCACCTGGATGCAACCGCTGGAGATCACGGGGCGTCCGCGTGGACCGGGGATTGCTCAAAGAGAACTGCGCTCAACGGCAGTCCTGTCCACGTGATGAAGCCGAAGATCCTGATCAGCGACGATGAACCGATGATGCTCTCCGCGCTCGCCCGCGAGGCGAAGCGCAACGGGCTGTATCCGGTCACGGAAAGCGCGGCGGACCGGGTCCAGGAGCGCGCTAAGCAAGAGCACCCGGACGTGATCATCCTCGACCTGCGCCAGGCGCTGGACGGACGCGATGTGCTCGCTCGGCTGAAGAAGGATCCGGAGACGTCCGACGTCCCGGTGGTGGTCCTCACCGGGATCGAAGATCAGTTCATGCGGCTGCTCTGTCTGGAGCTGGGCGCCCACGACTACCAGACGAAGCCGCTCGACCCGACGTTCATGCCGAGGATCGCCCGACTTGCGGTCCAGCGGGCGGCGGAGAACGGCGGCACGAAACACACGCTGCATTGAGTCGAGGTGGGCCCACACCCCGGGGCCCCGCGGCCTCGAGAGGCCTTGTCGGTCGACCGGTTTCAGCCGCGGATCGCGCGGATGGCTTCGGCGTAGTCCTTCGCGCCGTACACGGCGTTCCCGGCCACGAGGACGTTCGCTCCGGCGGCCACCACCTCCCGCGCGGTGGTGGCGTTGATGCCGCCGTC
>JBAWAM010000487.1:0-2698 GCA_049589315.1 Myxococcaceae bacterium | reverse complement strand
TCGAGCTTCAGGAGAACTTCACGCCGTTCCGTCACGAGTGGCGCGACGGGACGCACTTCCAGCTCGCGTTCGGTCACCTCGAGGGGTACTCGGCCGCGTACTACACGTACATGTGGTCGATGGTCATTGCGAAGGACCTGGAGGCCGAGTTCCAGAAGGCCGGCTACCTCGATACGGCCACCGCGATGAAGTACCGCAAGTCCGTGCTCGAGCCCGGCGGCTCCCGGCCCGCGGCCGAGCTGGTGAAGGGCTTCCTCGGGCGTGACTACAACTTCGAGGCGTACCAGAAGTTCATCGACAGCCCGGCGAAGTAGCCGCGCACACGCCGATTGAGATCAGGGCCGGTCCTCTCATGGGGGCCGGCCCTTTCGTTTGCCCTGCGTCGAGATCCGCGAAGAGCAGCTCGGAGTCGTCCGCGCGAGGGGTCCCTTCCGACCTCCGGCGGCGTGGTGCGCTACCGCCCTGAGTTCGGCGATGTTTGAACCGTGGAATCAGTCCGATCCATTGACGACCTTGGCGTACCGCTTGACGACATCGTGGTCGGGTACTTCGAGCGCAAGCAGATCGATTTCGGCCTGAAGCGCTGCCCGATCGAGCTCAGGAAGGGACGTCAGAACACTTCGCGCGTCCTCGAGATCTCGATCGCGGGTGGAGAGAACCTTGAGGACCACGTAGTCCTCGGGTGCGACGAGCTGAACCGACACGCCCCGGAGGACACCCGAAAGCGACCTGTCGAGCATCCCCCTGGCGAATCGTGAGGAGCGAGGTTCCACCAGATCTGCTGTATTCAAGCCTGTGGCACCGCCGTCGGGGAGCAGGGTCACTCGGGTGATCAACAGGCCGCCAAAGCGCGTGCGTTCGAACGCAAGATGGGCGTTCAACCCGGCGTCACGAAGGGCCTGGAGGGCGACCTTCGGCTCGAGCCCGGCGACGGCCAGATCTGCGTCCCGCGTCTCACGTGGCTGCCCGTAGGCGGCGAGTGCGAGTGCACCGTACGTTGCGTGTTCAATTCCCCTTGCTTTCAGCGCGTCCGTCACCCGGAGAAGCACTGCCACCGGATCTTCCAGGTTCAGCGGCATTGCCATTCCGTATCCTCTTGCCGAGAGCATCTCGCCCGAATGCGCGGAGTTCGAGCGACGCACGGCGGAGTTGAAGCAGTTCGCGATCTGCGTTCTCCAGCCGGCGGTTCAGCTCCTCCTGGGACATGCGCATAGGGTGACGATAATCCTCCGGAACGGGTCGATGAAGCTCCTCCTCCGAGGCATGTGCATGCCTCCAGGTAGGACCGCTGCTCCGGTCCGGCGCGATTGACACAACAACGCGCGATTTTTCCGTCCGAAGCCGTATGTTTGGTCCAAGGTCGCACGTTGGTCCCCTTGATCCACGCCGCCGGTGAGCGCAGCTTGGACCTGCTTTGAGCGCCGACGGTCGATTCGATGAAACGGTGACGGACGAGGCTCCGCTGAGCGAGGTCTCCGAATCGGAGATCGACGCACTGGTGGACGACGTGCTTCGTTCGGGCAGGTTCGACACCGCGTCGCCTGAGAGCGACGCGGGCGAACCGCCGCCGGAGCGCTTCCACGCCCGCGTTCTTTCGAGGCATCTACAGCAGGTCCTGGAGCGGAGCGAGGCCGCGGCCGAGCCCGGGAATCCTGAAGATCGCGACGAGTGGTGGTTCGAGGTCGACGGCGCGCGCCTGGGGCCGATCAGCATCCGGAAGGTGCGCTACCTCTGGGAGGACGGCGCGCTCACGCCGGACTCGCTCTGCTGGCACGAAGGGTTCCCGTCCTGGGTGGCCCTGTTCCGGGTATCGGAGCTCGCCGATGCGCTGGCGCCAAAGCTCGGCGCCATCAGCGCGCCTGCGCTTGCCGCGCCTCGTCCTCCAGAGATCCGGAAGGAGCAGGAGGTCGAATGGAACCCCATCGTCGGTCCGGCCCTGGAGTCCTCGAACCGCGAGCGACTCGCTGCGACCCAGCAAGCTGCTCCGACGGCCCCGCCCGAAGAAGTGGCCGGCGTGTTCGAGCTCAAGGCGGCGCCCGAGCGAATCGCCGAACCTGAGCCACCGCAGAAGCGGCGCAGCAATGTCCTCGGCAGCGTCGTCGGTGGGCTCGTGGCTGGAACGGTGGTCGCCGCCGCGCTGTTGGGCGCTCGTGTCTTGTGGCCGGACTCCCCGGCGCAGCCCACCGTCGTGGTCATCCGAGATCCAGCCCCTGCCGCGGCACCAGCGCCTGCGCCCACCGCGACCTCGAAGCCGCCGCCGGCCGACGCCGAGCCGAAGCGAAAGGAACCGGAGCGCAAGGAGCCGAAGCGCGAGCCGAAACAGGCCGCCGCGCTGGAACGAACCGTGAAGAAGACGGTCGCTCCACCCGCGCCGACGCCCGAGCCTCCACCGGCCACACCGCCCGTGGCGAACGCGGACGAAGCAAACTCGGTGGATGACGCGTTCGCGCAGGAGTTCGCACCGCGGCCGGACGAACTCGAGACGTCGGAGATCTTCGAGGTCGTTGGCTCGCACAAGGCGGAGGTCGCGGCCTGCGTGCAGGCGCAGAAGGCCGCCGACCCGGACACTTCTGGCAGGCTCGTGATGAGCTGGAACGTCAGCCTCGACGGGCAGGTCTCTGACGTGAGCGTGCGCTCGAAGGAGTTCGCGGACCTCCCGCTGGTGGGCTGTCTGACGAAGCAGATCGGGACCTGGACC
>JBAWAM010000486.1:0-13844 GCA_049589315.1 Myxococcaceae bacterium | reverse complement strand
CCCCGGAACCGCTCGCGCGGCGCCGGGGGACGCTCACACCCTCAGACGGTAAAGGCTAGTAGATGCCCTTCATCGAGGGATCCGCCATGCCGAGGTCGCGCATGGCCTGCCGCACGAAGGCCGGCATCTGCTCGTACTTGGAGAGCTCCATGCAGGCGCGGTTCGCGGTGCAGGTGCACTGCGAGTTGTCCGTCGCGTTGCAGCCCTCGCGGCCGGTGACGAGCTGACCGCCGAAGCCGATCTGCCTGATCGTCGGATCGAACTTGATGCGCGGCTGACCATTCGCCGCGAGCCGCGGCCTCCACCAATCCGGCCTCCCGTCACCGTCGCGATCCGGACCGGCATCCACCTCGTACGCCTTCTCCATCAGCTCGTTGGCGTACTCGAGGATGCGGGCGGAGATGCCCTTCTGCACGGTCTTGCCGAACAGGGTCTCCTTCCCGAACGTCCTGGCGATGTAGATCTCGCCGGTCGGGGCGTGGAACTCGATCCGATTCGGGAAGCCCGGGTCGGCGTCCGCGCCCAGCTCCCAGATGCCGATCTGGTTGAGCCAGGTCTGCTGCTGGTTCTCCGGCAGGTACAGGAGGGTGAAGGCGATCAGGAACTTCTGCTGCTCCCAGCCAACCTGCGGATCCAGCACCACCGCGTTCGTCGGGGTCGAGCTGCACAGGAGGTTGTCCGGATTCAGGAAGCAGGACTGCGGACCGTCCTTCGGAATCCACGTCGTCCAGCCGATGCCCTTCGCCGGGTACAGCTCGCTGTCGACCACCGGTCGACCCTGGCCGTCGACCTCGAGCCGGACACCCTTGATCTGCAGGTCGCCGGTGAGGTTGTTCGCCAGCCAGCGGCGGTAGGCGTCGGGGAACACGTCCGCCAGCGACACCGCGCGGTAGCGGGAGTCGAGGAAGTCGCGCCGCGAGTCGCTGATGAAGTTGTCCACCGACTCGGTGAACAGCATCGTCGCCCACGCCTTGTCGTAGTAGGAGCCGGCGTTGATCGTGTACTCGGCGTCGTACTCGCCGCGGTCCTCCGCCAGCGCGTTCTCCATCGGGCGACCACCGGCCGAGACGTTCCCGAAGTAACCGGTCGCGCCGTTGGGGATGATCACCGAGGTGGCGCCGGCATTGCCCGACGCGTCCTGCGCGGAGACGAGCACCCGCTGCCCAGTCTCGGTGCCGTCCATCGACACCAGGTAGTGCGGACCGTTCTCCGGACGCTGCATCTGACGCGCGAAGTGATCGAACGCGATGCCTGCGGCCTGGAGGTTGTCCTGCAGGCTGCCGCTCACGTACGGCCACAGGGTCTCGAAGTCGTAGCCCTCCGCGAGAGCGAACTCCTTGTAGATGTTCACGAACAGGCCGATGCCCTTCGCGCCATCACGGAGCTTCGTGTTGTACCGGTTCAGGGTGCGGCCGGAGGCGCCCCGGATGCTGAAGGTCTGCCGGTTCCGACGGTAGTTGTCGAAGATGTGGCTGACCTCCTGCTGGGTGATGAGGAAGTCGAACAGCTCGTACGGGTCGGCGCCGTTGTCGTGACGGTACACGCTCAGGTTGCCGAGGTCCGCCCACCGGTCGGTGGCGAAGCCATACGGAACGCGGGTGCGATCCTGCGGGTCGATCAGCTTCGTGCTGCGCGGGAAGCCGGCCTCGTCCGGGGTCGCGGCGCGCAGGCTGTCCCAGCGGACGTAGTCCACCGGCTGCTGCTTGCAGCGGCTGTAGGTCCCGTTCACCTCGACGATCAGGCCGTCCGCCACCGCGTGCCACTTGCCGTCACGCTCTTCGTTCCAGGTCGACGGCTTGAACTGCTCGGGGTCCACGTCCACGCAGCCCCAGATCAGCCCGTACTCCTTGTTGTACTGGGAGTAGTGGAAGTCCCGGGTGTTGTCCGCGCTCGGCGTGGCGCCCGTGCCGATGGTGGGCTGGAAGCCGATGATGCCGCCGAAGTTGTCGGTCTTCGCCAGGACGCCGATGCCCCGGTGCGTGCCGGCGTTGAAGGCCGGATCCAGGTGCACCGCCACGGTGTCGCCGTAGAACATGCGGGCCGCCGCGAAGTCGTACGCGCCGAGACCCAGCAGGTCCTGCGTGATCTCACCGGCGTAGTCCATCGTCGACGAGTGCATGAACATGGTGATGAGGTTCTCGCGCTCGTTCGCATTCACCGGGTCGAAGTAGCGCGGACCGACGCAGCTCCCGTCCGGGGTCAGCGTGGTGCAGGTCCTCGTGTTCGTGCCGTTGTCGGTGCGGAGCTGCCAGTACTGCGGGCGGAAGTTGTACGCGTCCGACGAGCTCACGAAGTTGTGGCGCAGGCCGATGGAGTGACCCATCTCGTGCGCGACGACCGCGTAGTGCATCTTGCGCGCGACGTAGCGGCGCATCTTCTCCGCACGGTCCGCCTGGGTGCCCTTGTCGTCGGCCGGGTTGAACGCGCCGAACTTGTTGGCCAGCACGTTGGCGAGATCGGCGATGGCGAACGGCGCCAGGGACTCGTGCATCACGCACGCGCCCTGCTCCGAGAGGGCCAGCTCACGGCGCATCTGGATCTCGCGGGCGAGGGCGGGGTTCGCGCCCTGCAGCGGCGACGCGGCGCTCATCATCATCTGCGAGTCGAACGCGCCCACGCCTGCGAAGGTCTGCATCATCTTCGTGGTGAGGTGCGCCTCGAGAGTCGTACCGATGGCGCGCTTGCGGCGGGCCTCGTACGCCGGGTTGTTGGAGGCCGGGGCCATCGCGTCCGCGCGGATCGACATCAGCTCCTGCTTGAGGTTCCGGACGAACGCCTGGAGCTGCGGGTTGTGCTGCTCGGGCGAGCTCTGGATCGCCTCCAGCTTCTCGACCGGAACGTTCACGATGTCGGCCAGGCGGGTCTGGAACTGCTCCGCGGTCATCGGCGCGACGGCGCCCTTCTGACCCGCGGCCTCGGCGGCCTGGGCCCAGTCCTTCACGTAGGTGCCTTCGGTCACGTCGGGCGTCATGAGCTCGCCCTTGATGTAGCGGGCCTGGTCGACCACGCCCTGGCTGGCCAGGTCGTTCACGTGGGTCCAGACGTTGATGCTGGCGGCGATGGTCTCACCGGTCAGCGGGTCGTTCGCGTCGACCATGATGCCCCACGGCGACGGGGTCTGCGGGATGTCGATGGAGTTGACGACGTGGTACCGGATGTCGCCGCGGCGGACGATCTTCGCGGTATTGCACACGGCGAGGACCTCCTGGTTGCCAGTCTTGCTCGCCTCGTAGCAGGCGGCGGCGGAGACGTCGGCGGGCAGGCGCGGGGTACCGCACAGCTGGTGATCGTTCGCCTCGACCGGGCTGTGGCAGAGGACCAGGGCCTCGGGCAGCTTCGCCAGGGCGACCACGCCCGGGGCGTAGCCGCGCTTCGCGGCGAGCTCGTCGGCGACCTGGTTGCAGTCGCGACCGGCAAAGGCGCGGCCGTCGCGGCAGTCGTCCACCTCGCGGGAGAGGTCGATGGCGTCCTGGTTGTCGTCCTGCTGGCCCGTGTAGATCGGGAACGCGGCCGCGCAGGCGCTGAGCGAGCCACCGGTGCGGAGGCACTCGCTGTAGCGGGCGGTGAGGACCGAGCTGCGGAGCGCCACGTCCCACTCGTGGGCGGCGTCGCGGGTCGGCTCGAAGAACTCGGGGTGCGAACCCTGGCCGTAGTACCAGACCACCGGCTTCACTTCGCGATCACGGTAGGGGAGGCTGCACTTCTGGTTGAACGTGTCGCACTGCGACCCGCTGCCGACCTGGGCGCACTCGTCCGCGGTGCCGTCTTTGTTCTCGTCGCGGTTGGGATCCTTGCCCACCGGCGTGGTCGTCGGGGTGAAGCAGGCCACCTCACCGGTCATCGCCGCCTTGTCCGCGTAGGAGTGGCTGCGCTCCCAGATGTTGTAGCGGTTGATGAACCGGTACCACTGGGTGTCGGTCATGCCATAGTTCCGGGCGTAGCCCTTCCGCTCAGTGGTGAAGGCGCCGTAGGCCTGGAAGCGGTAGCCGTCCCAGTTGGCCGGCTCGTAGTCGTTCTTCTCGACGCGGCGGAACGCCTGGCGGATGGTCAGCTCCACCGGGTTGCACTGCGCCGCGGGGCCGGAGCCGCCGAGGAAGTCGGGATCCAGCCAGCACGCCGGGAAGGTGTCCATGCCCCAACCCAGGTGGGAGAGGTCGACCAGGCCGGGGGTGGCGAACGCCTTGTTGGTGACGTCGAGGTACCCCTCGTCCGGGCTGTACTGCGGCGCGTCCGCGTGCGTCGGATCGTTCACGTAGTACGCCAGCGGCTCGTACTTGATGCCGCCGTAGACGCCGAGCTGCGACAGCGTGTCGAAGGAGTAGTTGTCGGTGGAGAGGTTCTTCGACCAGTCCACGCGGATGTACTGGCGGTCGTGCCACGGCCGGTCGACGGAGTTCTCCTCGACGACGTTGGACTCCTCGCCGGTGGCGGCGTTGTAGCTCCGCTGGACGTCGAAGTGGCCCTTGATGTTGTACGCCGCCACCACGATGCCGTCGTTGGTGGCCTTGCCGGCGCCCTTGCCGTCGGAGCTGTCGATGTGCTCGTAGGCGAGGCGGGCGATGAGCATGTCCTCCTGGATCACCCAGCGAACGCGCGTGAGCGGCTGCGCGTACGTCGAGGTGAACAGACCGTCCTGAGAAGCGCCGTAGCCGACGTCCACCAGGGTGGCCTGCGAGTAGAACTCCGGGTCGTCCGCCGGATTCAGATAGTCCTGACCGACGAAGAACGACTTGTCGAAGTAGTTCGGCTGGACGCGGTTGATGACGGGGCGCTCCTCGCCACAGGCGGAGAGCGCGGAGATCGCGCCGACGGCCAGGGCCAGCAGCAGCTTGCGGGGGGATTGGGCTTTCATGACGTGCATCAGCTCCTCGACAGCAAGGCCTCGAAATCAACACCGAGGTCCAGGTACAGGGTGGTGAATTGGTTGAAGAACGGCGTCCGGACGCTGCCGTCCTCGCCCAGGGGACTGACAGTGAGGACCCCCGCGCCCACGTCGAGGGCGTCGAAGATCTGGTAGCTGGCGCCGATCGAGAAGATCGACGAGAAGCGGGCGAAGTTCTCGTTCGCGTACGGATTCGCGCGCACGGGAATGTCGCTGGGGGTCAGCGCGTAGAGGAAGCCGTGGCTCCACATCAACGAGCTGGTCACAGAGAGCTTCTCGAGCGGCTGGAACAGGACCGTCGCGCCGTGCACCACGTCCTGCTCGACGTTGCGGCGGCCGGTGTGGGCGGTCTCGAGGCAGTCGAGCGACTGCACATCGGTGCAGGCAATCAGCCGCGGCGCCTCGTTCTGCATCGTGGTGTAACGATTGAACCGGTAGGTGTAGCGGCCGTCGTACCGCACCGTCAGGCCCTGCATCACCGGGAACTTGCGCGAGAGGCTCAGCCGGGGACCGACGGAGAGGATCCTCGACTGCGCCTGGGCGATCTTCGAGGTGGGCGCGGTCAGGCGGAGGTCACCGCTGATCCGGATGCCGGTGCGCGGCTCCTCCCAGCCGGAGGTGCCCACGTCCGCCATCAGATCCGTGACGACGATCTCGTGGGGGTTCTCGTAGGTGTCGCTGACCGTGAACTCCTGCATGAGCTCGAGCCGGGCGCGCACGAAGAGCAGGTCGTTGAAGTTCCACTGGGGCCCCAGCTCGAGCCGGTGCGCGTAGGTCGGGTTGTAGAAGGGCAGCGCGCCCTTATCGAGGGACACGGTCGTGGCCGCGTGTCCATAGGTGAGGAAGCTGCCGCGCCACGGCGAGGACGTCTTCTGCGCCGTCGGAGGCACGGTCACCTGGGCGGCGGACGCCTCGCCAGCGTCACCAGGTGAGGCCTGTACTGCGGTCGGGGTTGCCGGAGTCTGCGCTTCTCCTGTCGCACCTTGTGCGGCGGCTGCCGGAATAATGGCAGCCATCAGGAGGAAACTGGCAGCTCGGACATCTCTGAGGCTGATCATGGGGCCGTCCGAAAGGGGATGTGCTCTGGACTGCACACCGCGTACCACCCCTGGGTGCGCGGGTAGGGAAAGCACCGCGTCCTAGCACGACCGATAAAAAGAAACGAATCGGTCACCGGAAATGGCCGAAGTGCCGATTCGGTGATTTCAGTGCGGCGAGAATGGACCGGTCAGGGAAACCTGAATCCCGCGTCCGGAGGCGGTGGCGGCCAGAGAATCGGCCGGAGATCCTCAGTGGAGACGACACCTTCTCCCTGCCTCACGACCCCGGAAGCGCCCTGCGACGTCAGCCACTTCACGGCGGCGGAGGGCTCGCGGGTGACTGCGGCCCGGGAGAACCCGAGCGATTCGGTGGCAGTGGGGGCCAGGATCAGGGCAGCACGGTTCCCAGGCACCGGGCGACAGTTTCCTGGGTCGACGATGCGGGTGTCCGGATCCATGGCGCCAGCAAACGCGCGGTCGGTGATCGAGATCACCTTTGCCGGAGCGCCTTCGGGGAGGGGTACCTCCCACGTTCCTGCGGCGACGCCGAGGCTGCCTACGCGAAGGAGGAAGTGGGTGAGTCCTTCCTCACGCAGGAGTTGGGCTGCGCGATCCAGGGCCCATGCGCGGGCGAACGTCTCGAGGTCCAGGCGCATTCCGGCCTCGGTGAATCGGACCGTACAAGGGGGGTGTTTGACCGCGAACGGGGTGTCCCGGACCTCCACCTTCCTGAAGTCGACCCGGTCGCAGGAGCCGCCTGTGAAGGTCGGGTCGAACGCGCCGCCCGTCTTCTCGGCAATGACCAGCGCCTCGCGAATCGGGGCGCAGACCTCCGGAGGCGTGACCACCCCGTGAACCGCGGCGCGCTGGTTGATGCTGGTGACCGGTGCCGTGTCGACGGGGGAAAGATTCGCCTTCGCCCAATCGAACCGCTCCTTCACCCGCTCGAACAGACGCTTCTCCCGCTCCGGGTCGACCTTCTCACCCTTGCCCAGGGTGAGCACGAACTCCCCTCTCTCCGGTCCGGGGGAGGGGGAAGGGGAAGGGCTGGGGGTGGACCCGACGCCCGGGTCGACGACGATCTCCGCGAACGACTCATCGCCTTCCGACCCCACGCGGATGACCTGAGCCCCCTGTGCCCATGCCACCGTCGCGGACAGCGCCGTGCAGAGAAGGAGAATCGAGGGTCGCGCGCATCGAAACATGGCTGGGAAGGATAGATGCAGCCCCGGTCCACCTCCAGAACTCCGGCCAGCGCCCGCCCGCCCACCGGCCGCGCTTCATCCTCATGAGGTGTGGACCCAGGTTCCCGCCGCGCGGGAGATTCCGTCCACAGCCGGGAGAGGTGGACCGGCCGCGCTGGTATCGTCCCGCCGTGACCCACGGACGACGACTTCTGCTGGTGGACGACGACCGCGCCCTGTCCACCGTGTTGACCGCCGCGCTCGAGGAGGAAGGCTTCCAGGTCCTCACCGCGCATGACGGGCGGGAGGGCCTTCGCCGCTTCACCGCCGAGCAGCCCGACCTCGTCGTGCTCGACGTCCTGATGCCCGAAATGGACGGGCTCGAGGTGTGTCGACGCATCCGGGCGAGCTCGCAGGTCCCGATCCTCCTGTTGACCTCGCGGGCCGAGGAGGTCGACAAGGTGAGCGGGCTGGACAGCGGCGCGGACGACTACGTGTCGAAGCCGTTCAGCACGCGAGAGCTGTGCGCCCGACTCCGCGCCCTGACCCGTCGAACCCTGAGCCCCCAGCCCCCCACGCCGAACGCCATCGGCGAGCGCCCGTTCAGCGCGGGGCCCCTGACCGTCGACCCCTCCCGCTTCGAAGTCCTCTGGAAGCGCGCCCCCGTCACCCTGACGCGCTCCGAGTTCCTGGTCCTCTCCGCGCTCGCCCGGTCTCCCGGGATCGTGCTCGGGCGCGAGCGACTCATCGATCTCGCGAGAGGAGACGACGTCGTCGTGACCGACCGCACCGTGGACACGTACATCAAGCGCATCCGGCAGAAGGTGCGAGCGGTCGACCCCGACTTCGACGCGATCGAGACCGTGATCGGCGTCGGCTACCGATACCGGGCCGGTTGATGCGATCCGCGCGACTCGCGATCACCTCCGCGGCGATGGTGTTGGTGCTGCTGCCCATCGTGGCGCTGCTGATCGCGTGGACCTACGAGCGCTGGCTCATGTTCCGGTTCGAAGGTGCGCTCGAGCAGCTCGCGGCCGAGGCACTGGCCGTCTCCGACCTGTCGACCCTCGCCCAGCGGGGCCATGTGGAGCTCCTCCGCATCGACGCCAGCGGCGACGTGGTCAATCGCTCCGACACCCGCCATCCCATGGCGAATCCCTCGGCGATGGCGAGCGCGCAACGCGCGTTCACCGAGCTCTTCGGCGATCCCCTCCCGACCGATCCCTGGATTCGGCTCGACGCCGAGCTCGGCCCCGTTGCACAGCGCGACGAGGTCGTTGAAGCGCTCTCGGGGCGCAGCGCCTTCCGGATGCGCGAGACCCTGGCGCGGGACGTCGTGCTGTTCTCGTTCGCGAGACCGGACCCGAAGGGCGGCGCCATCTACGTGCAGACCGCCTCGCTCCGGGGGTTACGACGACTCGTGAGCCTTCGGTCCGAGCTGCTCAAGCTGAGCCTCTACCAGCTCGCTGGCGCCGTGGTGTTCGCGTTGCTGCTCGGGCGCTGGTTGGTGAAGCCGCTGGAGCGACTCGCCGACGGCGCGACCGCGTGGCCCGCAGCGCCGGTGGCCGACCCAAAGCTGCTCGAGCGCGGGGACGAGGTCGGGCAGCTGGCGCGATCGTTCGATGCCTTGACGCGCACCCTCGAAGAGCGACGCCGCGCGACCGTCGAGCTCGCCGCGGACATGGCGCACGAGCTCAAGAACCCGCTCGCGACGATCGCCGCATCCGCCGAGCTGTTCGGCTCCACCCGCGATCCCTCGCCCGAGAAGCGCGCCCTGCTGGAGACCCAGATCACCGGCGCCGTGGAGCGCCTCCGCGCCGCGACCGACGAGCTGCTCTCGCTGGTGCGACTGGAGGCGACGCTGCCCGAGCTGCATCGAGATCGGGTGGACTACGCCGGACTCCTCCACGAGGTGGTGGAGGAGTACCGTCGGGATCCCCGCTACGAAGCCTTCGAGTTCAAGGTGACCGTGGCCGAGGACGTCCGTGAGGTCCAGCTCGTCGCCTCGGCGTGGAAGAGGCTCCTGCGCAACCTCCTCGACAACGCGCTGCTCCAGCCTTCCGAGAGCCAGGAGCTCCACATTGACGCGCGGCGAAGCGGGCAACACCTGGAAACCCGCGTGCGCGACTTCGGCCCGGGGATCTCCGCCGGGAATCGGGACAAGATCTTCCGCCGCTTCTTCACCCAGCGCCCCGACGGCGCCGAGGCGGGCACCGGGCTCGGGCTCTCCATCGTGCAGGCCGTGGCGAGGGCGCACGGCGGCGAGGTCACCCTCGAAGAGACCGCCGGGCCGGGGGCGACCTTCCGGGTTGCCACACCGTTGCCACACCGGATCCCCTGAAGCTCCACGCCCGGGACATTCCGCTGCCCGGCGCGCGCGCGACCTTCTCCGCGAACCAACACGGAGGTTGTGCGTGGACGCGATGAAGCTCGATTTGAAGGTGTTGACCGTCGCCGGCGCGGCGCTGCTGGCGCTCGCCGGAGTGTTCCTGTGGAGAGAGCTCCAGATGCCGGCGGCGGCTGTGCTGGCAGTCGCCGCAGTGCTCGCGGCGGGACTGGCCCAGGCGCGGATCCCGCGCGCCCGTCCCATCGCCGGACCCATCGCGCTGCTCGGCGTCAGCGTGGGGGGCGCGCTCTGGTACTTCACCCGCTTCGATCCCCTGCTGCTGTGGGGGCTCGGCGTGGCCGTCCTCGCGTCGGCGTTCACGGTGTACCGGATGCATCGGCCCGCCCGCGACGCCGAGGACCGTCTCCAGCTCGCGCTCCTCTGGTACGGCGTGACCGTGTCGGCGCTGTTTGCTTCCGCCGCCTTCTACTTCCAGTTCCTCACCATCGGCTACGCGCACGATGAGATCGCCCGGCGCCTCGTGTTGTCGATTGTCTGGCTCGCCGTCGGACTCGTGCTCGTCTTCAACGGACACCAGCGACGTGAGCGGGTGATTCGGGACGCGGGGTTCGGGTTCGTGGGCGCTGCGCTGTTGAAGGTCGTGCTCTACGACACGACGCACCTGCACGGCACCCTGCGGATCGCCGGACTCGCGGCCGCCGGAATGCTGCTTCTCCTGGGCGCGTGGGTGACCTCGCGCCGGACGGCCGCCGTCGGGAGGCCAGAGTGAGCGGGGTCGCGTTGCTGTTCGCGATGGCGACCACCGTGACCGCGGCCGCGCCGCCGTGCTTCCACCCGGACGACCAGACCGCCGGGTGGAAGGTGGTCTCCCTCCCCGACGAAGCGCCCGGTCTGGCCGCACCGCCCGACCTGCACCAGTTCCGGGGCGGGGAGCCGTCGCTGCTGTGGGATTCGGATGCGCGCGCGTATCTCGGCGCCCTCAGACCCGGGGCGGGCCGGAGGTCCTTCGAGTTCTCCCTCCCGTCAGGGACGCGCCGGGCGGAGATCGAGTTTGCGGAGGACCTCCGTGGCGCGAAGGTGGACGCAGCGCTCAACGTCGGAGGTCGCCTGCTCCCGCTCGCGGACGAACGAAGGATCTCCGGTCGGATCGTCCAGCTCGATTGGAGCTATCCCGATGGAGCGACGCTCCAGGTCGTGGTCCACCACCACCTGCGCAGGGATCCCATCCCCACCGGGTGGCGGTTCGGGCGCTCAATCGACCTTGCGTCGGCGACCGACACACCTGCGCAGTTCCGGCGGACCCGGGTCCTCTACTTCCTCCACCCGGGCGGGCGGCGAATCGAGCTGTGCCACGCGCCCGGACAGAAACTGTGGACCGATCGGCGCGTGCTCGAGGGCGAGGTGACGCAGGTGGGCCTCATCCGGCAGCGCTGACCGACCGCTACTTCTTGAGTGCCTTCGATTTGGCCCCCGCCGGGACCGGCTTCACGGGTTCCGGCTCAGCGTCGGGCTCCGCGTCAGGCGCTCCCTCGGAGACCCGGGCGAACACCTTCGCCATGATCTGCGGCATCGCCCGCTGAATGCGCTCATTCATGAAACCGTTCACGTCCCGCGAGAGCTCCGGCTGGATGGCAAGCGACTTCTTGCCCAGCGCGGTGCCGTAGAACGCCTTCAGCTTCCGGAGCTCGTCGACGGTGTAGTACTTGGCGAAGAGCGACGTCTGGAGATCCAGCATCTCCTCGTACGTGGGGTACAGCGCGTTCATCTCTTCGCGAAGAACAGGCATCAGCATCGAGAGCCCTTTGTTGTCAGGCATCATCTGCGCGAAAGCCGCTTCCGCATCCTTCGTGCCGTTGGCGACCATCAGCGCCCACTGGTCGGCGGTCAACGCGAGCTTCGCGACCTCGTGCGCCGCGGCTGCGCGAGCGGATGCCTCGTCGGCGACGGCAGGAACCGAGAACAGCACCAGGACAGCGACGACCAGGGATCTCATGAAGAAAGACCTCGAGTGCAAAGAGTTGGGACCGGGGGTCTACCACGGTCCCAGTCCGCAGCGCAGCGTGGCCGGCCGGGCCGTCCTCATCCCCTTCGATCAACAAGCAAGAGATCCCGGTCACAGTTAAATGACGCGCGCGATGACATCGAAGCGCTCCTCACTCACAAGGCTCGGACTCGGACTCGCGGCACTCGGGCGCCCCGCGTACATGACGCTCGAGCATCAGAAGGATCTCCCCCGCTCGAGAACGGTCGCGAACATGCGGGCGCACGCGCTGGCCGTCCTGGACGAAGCGTGGAGGCTGGGCATCCGCCACTTCGACGCCGCGCGATCCTATGGCCGCTCCGAGGAGTTCCTCGCCGCATGGCTGTCGACCCATCGCATCCGGAGAACCGCGATCACCATCGCCTCCAAGTGGGGCTACCGCTACGTCGGCGGATGGAAGGTGCGGGCGCAGGTCCACGAGGTGAAGGATCACTCCTTCGCCGCGCTGCGCGAGCAGTGGGCGGAGACCCAGGGTCACCTCGGGAGCTGGGTGTCGCTGTATCAGATCCACTCGGCGACCTTCGCCACTGGCGTCCTGAAGAACCGGGAGGTGCTGGATGCGCTGGCGCGGATCCGCGACGACGGCGTGCGGATTGGCCTCACCGTGACCGGCGCCGACCAGCCGAAGCTGATCCGGGCGGCGCTGAGGATCCGCCGAGGAGGCGCTCGCCTCTTCGACGCGGTGCAGGCCACATGGAACCTGTTCGAGCCCAGCGCGGGGGACGCCCTGGCGCTGGCGCACGCCCAGGGCGTGCAGGTCATCGTCAAGGAGCCGCTCGCGAACGGGAAGCTCACCCTGAGGGGAAATCGCCGGGAGCTCGCGCCGTTGCTGGAGGTGGCACAGGCGCATCGCACCACGCCGGACGCGATCGCGCTCGCGGCAGTGCTGGCCCAGCCGTGGTCGGACACCGTCCTGCTCGGAGCGGCCACCGTCGAGCAGCTGAGGTCGAACGTGCGGGCGACCGGCGTGCGCCTGTCGCAGGCAGAGACGACGGCGCTGCTGGAATCACTCCGGCGCGAGCCGCTCACATACTGGCAGGAGCGGCAAGCGATCGCGTGGAGGTGACCTCAGGGCGCCGGTGACGCCGCGGTCGGTGCAGGCGCTGCAGCCGGCGCGGGCGCGATGGGGCTGTTGGCGCCGAGCACCGTCAGGCTGCGGAGCGAGGCGGGCAGGTATCCGTCCAGCTTCCCGAGGTACCAGGCCCCGCCGAGCACGACGATGATCGCCGCGGCGGCAGGCGTCTTCCACGCCATCGGCTTCTCCGCGAACGGATCCGCGAGCTGCCGTCGCGCGCCCGGAGGCAGGGCCGCGACGCGGGTGAGCGAGCCGCCGAAGGGCACGTTCATGCGTGCCGCGGCGTTGATCGCCCAGCCATTCGCATCGAGAAGAGGCCCCAGGTTCCGCTGACGGAGCTTGAGCCAGGCAACGAGCATCGAGGGGCCGGAGATGGCGAAGAGCAGCCCCACGAGCCCGAGCGGCATCCAGATGCCGAGCCCGAAGAACGCCTGAAGCAGGGCGCCCAGGGCCGCGGTGATGCCGCCCACCGCGACGCCCATTGCAGCGACCACGCCCACGTCGAACTTCGCGGGCGCCGCCGCGGGTTTCGGGCCCGAGTCCGCCGCCTTCACGACGCCGTCCGCGGCGCCGAGCAGCTTCTCGTTCGCGGCGGTGTCCGCGGCAGCGGCGCGCTTCGAGACCTGCTCCTCCACGAACCGGATGACCCGCTTGTACGGCGCCCAGAACGACTGACGGACGGAGATGGGATTGTCGACGATCTTCACGATCGTCGCGTCCCAGTCCTGGCCCTTCCGATCGTAGAAGATGCCGTTTCGGCCGACCATCAGGTTGTCGGAATCGCCGTCGGTGATGGCCGCGGCGATGGTCATCTTCTCGGCCGAGCCGCGGCGGACGCACTCGCAGTAGGCAACGTACGTGCGGGAGAGTGCGGCCATCGCGCTGTGTTTGGCGAGATCGTGGATGCGGATGCACAGGTCGCAGCTGCGCTGATCGATGTAGAGCGTGCCGGCCTGGAAGATCGCCTTGCTCTTCCGCGTGTAGAAATCCCGGAAGGAGACGAAGTTGTTGCAGAGCCTGTACAGGTCGCGGTGGAGGCGGACGAGCCGCTCCACCGACTGGATCGACTGGTGCACGGGCTTCAGCGCCTCGTCGCGTCGCACCAGCGCGAGGAGGTCTTCGCGCGCGGTGCCGGAGAGGAGCTCCCGCACGCGCGCCTCGCCCAGCTTCTCGACCGAAGCGCCGCCCTTTCCGGAGAGCCAGCTCTCGTACGGCTCGAAGCGGGTGCGGACCTCGTGCCACTCGGCTTCGGTGAGAACGTCCTTCTTCCCGAGG